>NZ_SMKP01000039.1:0-61960 GCF_004349015.1 Nonomuraea diastatica | reverse complement strand
CTTCGACCTGGCTGACACCATCATCATCGTCCGTAACCTCATCCGCCGCGCATGGATCACTCACCGCTGGGAGACACGTCCCCCTCGACCCCGATGATCCTCACCAATCCGCGCGACCTCTAAGGCTCGCGCTGAGCGCACGCTAAGACACTAGGCCACAAATCGGCGAGGTCGCGGGGAGATGTCCACCGGATGAACCCGGGCTACAACGCGGTGTCTGCGCTGCGGTAACGTCGGCGGGACAGGGCGATCGCGGAGGGGTGGCATGAGCCGGTCGACACAGGTGATCTGGGACGACGCTCTCACCTCCTACGACTTCGGCCCTGGCCATCCACTCGCCCCCGTGCGGGTCGAGCTGACCATGGCGCTCGCCCGCGAGCTCGGCGTCCTCGACAAGGTCGAGCTGGCCGGATGCGTGCCCGCTACCGACGACGAGCTGGCCATGGTCCACGAGCACGACTACATCGAGGCCGTCAGGCGCGTGTCCGCCGACGGCCGGCCCGACCTCGGCGCCGGGCTCGGCACGACCGACAACCCCGCGTTCAAAGGAGTGCACGACGCCTCCGCGCTGATCGCCGGCGCCTCGCTGGCCGCCGCCCGCGCGGTCTGGGAGGGCTCGGCCGAGCACGCCGTCAACATCGCGGGCGGGCTGCATCACGCGATGCCCGCCACGGCCAGCGGGTTCTGCGTCTACAACGATCCCGCGCTGGCGATCGCGTGGCTGCTGCGCCAGGGCGCGAGCCGCATCGCGTACGTCGACGTGGACGTGCACCACGGCGACGGCGTGCAGGCCGCGTTCTACGACGACCCGAGGGTCCTGACGATCAGTTTGCACGAGAGCCCGCGCACGTTGTTCCCCGGCACCGGGTTCCCCGGCGAGACCGGGGCCGACGGCACCGCCGTCAACGTGGCGCTCCCCGCCGGTTGCGGCGACCCCGGCTGGCTGCGGGCCTTCGACGCGGTCGTGCCGCCGCTGCTGCGCGAGTTCGGGCCGGAGATCCTGGTGACGCAGCACGGCTGCGACAGCCACGCGCTCGACCCGCTGGCCAACCTGATGCTCAGCCTCGACGGCCAGCGCACCGCCTACGCCGCCCTGCACCGCCTGGCTCACGAGACGGCGGGCGGCCGGTGGATCGCGACGGGCGGCGGCGGTTACGAGCTGGTGCAGGTGGTGCCGCGGGCGTGGACGCACCTCATCGCGGAGCTGGCGGGCCACCCGGTCGATCCGGCCACGCCGACTGGCGCCGAGTGGCGCCAGTTCGTACGCGATCGCACCGGCGAGACGGCGCCGCTGACCATGACCGACGGTCGCCATCCGGAATTTCATGACCTTTCCGGTGGTTATGACCCATCTGACCCCATTGACCGTGCGATCATGGCGACCCGAAACGCGGTCTTCCCCCTGCACGGGCTCGACCCCCTGCCCTGACGAGGAAGTAAGCAGTGCTGAGCCGCGACGAACTCCGAGAGCACCTTGTCCAGAGCCGCATCGCCGGCGATGTCGCGACCCCCCGCGAGAACAACCTCGACCACTACAGTTCCCTGGCCAACGGCGACCCCTACTACATGCTGGGGCTCACGTTCGACCAGCCGTGGTCCTACCGCGACATCCTGGCGCTGATGGCGAAGTCCGCCGGCGTGGTCTCCGACCCGTCGCACCGCTGGGGCCAGGACACCATCGACCCCGACCTGACGATCGACGCGGTCGACGCCATGGCCGAGCGCGTCGCCGCCGTGTTGTCGCGGCCCGGCCCGTCCGTGTTGTTCGCCACCGGGCATCCGACCGGCCTGCTCGCCATCCACCTGCCACTGGCCCGGCTCTGCGCCGAGCGCGGCGCGCGGCTGCTGACTCCTGGAGAGGGCTGGACGTACTCCGGGTCGGGGTTCGCCCGGCCGCGGCAGATCCGCTATCTGCAGGGGGTAGCGATGCTCGACGACAAGGGCGGGTTCGTCCACACCCACGACGCCGAGCCGATGCGCCACATGCTCTCCGAGCTCGACGGCGAGCTGCCCGACCTGGTTATCGCCGACCACGGCTGGGCAGGAGCGGCGGGAGAGGCAGGTGCGTCCACTGTGGGATTCGCCGACAGCAATGACCCGGGGTTGTTCGTCGGTGAGGCTGAAGGGAAGATTGACGTAGTAGTGCCACTTGACGACAATGTGCTACCGCGGTATTACGCTCCGGTGACCGAGCGGCTCGTCACTCTGGTCTCACGAGCCCTTCACGTCTAATTCGGTCATCCCCATACCGTCTTTTCGCGCCTGCATTCCAAGAGGCTCGCCGTCCCTTTGCCAACTTTTGGCGGCGCTCCGGCGACTCTTATGTGTGGCAACTTGGACAGTTCCAACGTCCGGGTGAGGTGCTCGACCCGGCTGCTGGCCAGCGACTTTGCTGGTTCAGCTGACAGGTGGCTCCGTCGACTGAGAAAATAGGGGGTTTGCGCACTCGGAGTCCCGACTTACGCTGACGGCAGTACACGTGCGTGAGCAATGGCACCAGTGGGGATAACCCGTAAACACGTGCGGAAGAGGCGTCCGATGGGTGCAGGCGAAAGACCTCTCAGTGAGGTGAAGTTCCTGACCGTTGCTGAAGTGGCCACGGTCATGAGGGTGTCCAAGATGACGGTGTACCGGCTCGTCCACTCTGGCGAGCTGCCGGCCATCCGAGTCGGCCGGTCGTTCAGGGTGCCTGAGCAGGCGGTACACGACTATCTGCGGGAGGCCTACATCGAGGCAGGTTAGCGTAGCGACGTGGACGACCATGTCGTGAGTGCTGTCGCGGGAGAGGCCCGGTCGCCCTAGACGCGACCGGGTGCTCACCCCCCAATGGGCGATCTACCGCCGATCGCCGGTAGTCTGTGAGCCGGTGTGCGCTCGCACTCCGTTCAGACTTAGTCACGACCTGGGGGTCCCGTGGGCTCTGTGATCAAGAAGCGCCGTAAGCGGATGGCGAAGAAGAAGCACCGCAAGCTGCTCAAGAAGACGCGCATCCAGCGGCGCAACAAGAAGTAAACCCGACGCAGCTGCGAGGCGCTGATGACCCACACCGTGCTCGTCACCGGGGTCTCGCGCCACATAGGCGCCCGGGTGGCGAGCGTCCTCGCTGCCGACCCGGACATCAGCCGCGTCATCGGAGTGGACACCGTGCCGCCCCCCTCGCTGACGCGAGACGGTGGCATCTCGCTCGGACGGACGGAGTTCGTCCGGGTGGATCTGCGCAGCCCCGACATCGCCCAGGTGATCGCGGCCGCGGACATCGGCACCGTTGTGCATATGAGCCTGGTCAGCGCTCCGTCAAGGAGCGGCGGCAGGGCCGCCATGAAAGAGCACAACGTCATCGGCACCATGCAACTGCTCGGTGCCTGCCAGCGGTCGGCGACCGTGCGGCGCGTGGTGGTCCGCTCCACCACCGCCGTCTACGGCTCGTCGCCGCGCGATCCTGCGGTGTTCACCGAGGACCTGGAGCCGCACGACGGCCCCAGCCACGGCTATGCCAAAGACGCGGTCGAGGTCGAGGGCTACGTGCGGGGTTTCGCGCGGCGCCGTCCTGACGTGACGGTGTCGCTGCTGCGCTTCGCCAACTTCATGGGTCCCGGCGTCGACTCGCCGTTGACGCGCTACTTCACCCAATCGGTGTTGCCGACCGTGCTCGGCTTCGACCCCCGGCTGCAGTTCGTCCACGAGGACGACGCGGTCGAGGTGCTGCGACGGATGGCGACAGAGGATCACCCCGGCACGTTCAACGTGGCCGGGGTGGGCGTGCTGCTCCTGTCGCAGTGCACGAGAAGGGCGGGACGCCCGTCGCTGCCGCTGCCCGCGCCCGCCTTCACGATGCTCGGCAGCGCCGCGCGCGGGCTCGGCCTGGTCGAATACTCGCCCGAGCAGCTCAGGCTGATGAGCCACGGCCGGGCGGTCGACACCTCCAGGCTGCAGGGCGAGCTCGGGTGGAGACCCAAGTTCACGACCGCGGCGGCCTTCGACGACTTCCTGCGCTCGCGCCGGCTGCGTCCGTTCGGAGGTGCGCGAAGTTGAGCGTTCCCGACGAGGACGCCCGCGTCATCCCCATCAGCGCGGCGCCGTCCTACACCGACGAGCCCGAGCCCCTGGCGAAGCTCCTGGCCTTCCTGCGCAGGCGCGTCAGCGGCGACTACGACGTCGACGAGTTCGGCTACGACGCCGAGCTGACCGACAAGGTCGTCCTCGAGCTGATCAGGCCCCTCTACCACCACTGGTTCAGGGTGGAGACGGCCGAGCTGAACAACATCCCGGAGGAGGGCGGCGCGCTCGTCGTCGCCAACCACTCCGGCACGCTGCCGGTCGACGCGCTGATGTTGCAGGTCGCCCTGCACGACGAGGCGGGCAGGGCGCTGCGGCTGCTCGGCGCCGACCTGGTCTACCAGCTGCCGCTGCTCAGCCATCTGTCCCGCAAGACGGGCCACACGCTGGCCTGCCGCGAGGACGCCGACCGGCTGCTGCGCAAGGGCGAGCTGGTCGGCGTGTTCCCCGAGGGGTTCAAGGGCGTCGGCAAGCCGTTCTCCCAGCGTTACAAACTGCAGCGGTTCGGCCGCGGCGGCTTCGTGGCCTCGGCCATCCGCGCCGGGGCGCCGATCGTGCCCACCGCGATCGTCGGGGCCGAGGAGATCTATCCCAAACTCGGCGACCTGAAGTTCCTGGCCCGGCTGCTCGGCCTGCCCTACCTGCCCATCACGCCGTTCTTCCCGCTGCTCGGGCCGCTCGGCCTGGTGCCGCTGCCGTCGAAGTGGATGATCGAGTTCGGCGAGCCGATCCGCACCGACCACTATGAGCCGTCGGCGGCCGACGATCCCATGCTGGTGTTCAACCTCACCGACCACGTGCGCGAGGTCATCCAGCAGTTGCTCAACGAGCTGCGGCTGCGGCGCGGGCCGGCTTTTCCGCCCTTTCTCTAGTCCTCTTCTTCCGGCGCTGCGCCCTCCGAGGCATCGGGCTCGCCGCCGCCCCGACCGCCCACGCGCGCCACGCGGCCGCGTGGCGGCCCGTGCCGTCCTGCCGGCCTCGCCGCGCTCGCCGCGCTCGGCAGGCACGACCGGCGGCGGGCGTCAGCCCTGCGTGCGGTAGTGCCTGCGCAGGGCGATGCCCGCGGCGACGCCGCCCGCCACGGCGCCCACGCCCGCGGCGATGGGCAGCGCCGTCAGCGTGGCCTTGCGGCCGGTCCTGAAGTCCCTGATCGGCCAGTCGTGTTTCTTGGCGTATTCGCGCAGCTCGCTGTCCGGGTTGATCGCCACGGCCCGCCCCACCAGGGACAACATCGGCAGGTCGTTGGCCGAGTCGCTGTAGGCCGTGCACTGGGTCAGGTCGAGCCCCTCCCTGCGCGCCAGCGCCCTGACCGCCTCCGCCTTGGCGGGACCGTGGAGCAGGTCGCCGACCAGGCGCCCGGTGTAGACGCCGTTGCTGGACTCGGCGACCGTGCCGAGCGCGCCCGTCAGCCCGAGCCGTTGCGCGATGACCCTGGCCAGCTCGACGGGGGTGGCGGTGACCAGCCAGACCCGCTGGCCCGCGTCGAGGTGGCTCTGCGCGAGCGCCCGCGTGCCGCCCCAGATGCGGTCGGCCATGACCTCGTCGTAGATCTCCTCTCCGAGGCGTACGACGTCGTCGACCTTGGCGCCGGCGACGAACGCGAGCGCGGTCTCCCTGGCCACCGCGATGTGCTCGGGGTTCTCGTTGCCGCGCAGCCGGAACACCGCCTGCCCCACCGCGAACTTGAACAGGTCGGACGTGGTGAACAACCCTCGGGTGGCCAGCCCGCGCGCGAAGTGGTAGATCGAGGCGCCGCGCATCATCGTGTTGTCGACGTCGAAGAAGGCCGCCGACTGGAGGTCGGGCTCGACCGGCGCGACGGTGACCGCCGCCTGTGCCGCGGCCTCGCCGGCGGCCTGGGGCTCCGTTTCGTGTCGTCGTCGCATTAGCCGCCACATGCGCTTCAGCTTATCGACCTACCCGGGGGCGACCAGACCCTCGATGTAGTCGAGGTAACCCTCGGCCTGGGCCAGCTGGTCCCGCTTGAGCTGCCGTAACATCGGCCCGACGACCTCCTTCTGGTGGCGGGCGAATTTTTTGATCTTCGGAGAGCGCGGTTCGGCCCGTCTGAGCCTGCTGATCCCGGCGCGCGTCGATTCCTCCATGTCCTTCAGCGTCTTGCCGACCAGCGGACCGCCGTTGGACGAGCCGAGCAGGCTGGCGACCTCTTCCGCGCGGGCCTTGGCCGAGCGGAGCTCGCGCTCGCCGCGCGCGGCCTCGTTGGTGCTGAGCCCGACGAGAGCGCTCTCCGCGGCACGCTTGAGCGGGTAGAGGGAGTCGCCGGGGACCGCCTGGTACGTGGCGAAGGACGCGACCATCATGGCCGCCGACAGCCCGAAGGCGGCCAGCTGCGACAGCAGGGGCCTCGGGTGCGCGGGCCGGCGGTGGGCGTGCCTGGGGAGGGCCGGCCTCTCGGGCAGGAGTTCGCCGGTGACCGGCCCAGAGATCGGCCCAGAGATCGGCCCAGAGACCAGTTCGGCGCGGAGCCGGTCGCGGAAGGCCGGGTCGGGGGCGCCGCCGAGAGGCAGCCTGGGCAGGTCCGTGAGATGCTCGAGCACGCGCTCCCGCCGTTCGCGTGCCCTACCCATGACGGCTCCCTTACGGATCCTGCTGTGACATCTGCCTAACGAGGTGTGGATGGTGGAGGTTACGCCAGGTCGTGCTTGAGTGCCCTGGCCAGCGCCCGAACGGCCCGAAACTGCAGCGCTTTGATCGCTCCGCTCTTCTTTCCCATGATCAACGCGGTCTCCGCGAGCGACAGGCCGTGCAGGAAGCGCAGGACCACGCATTCTTGTTGTTCGGGATTGAGATCCCGGACGGCACGCAGCATCCGGTCGTTGATGATGGCCGTGACCACGGCGTTCTCCGGAATGTGCGAGCCGTCGAGCGGGACATCGATCACTTCTCCCGTCGGCACCTCGAGCCGGTAGCGACCGGACTTGAAATGGTCGGTCACGAGGTTTCGCGCGATGGTCACGAGCCAGGCGCCGAAGTCGCGGCCCTGCCAGGTGAAGTCGGCGATCCTGCGCAGCGCGCGCAGGAAGGTCTCGCTGGTCAGATCCTCGGCGAGGGGGTGGGAGCCCACCCGGAAATAGATGTAGCGGTAGACGAGGTCCACGTAGCGGTCGTAGAGCGTGCCAAACGACTCCGTGCAGCCGCTCTTGGCATGAAGCACCAGCGTACGTATGTCATCGGGCACTTCTTCGCGCACGGCGAGCTCGCCCGTCAGGGCAGGCGCGGCGCCTGCTGGCGCAAGCAGCCCGGCGAACGGCGACGAGTCAGGCATCCGGTATCCCTGGGGGTAAGGGGTGCGGCTGCTCGAACACTCTAGAAATCAACCGGAAATTCCACAATCCACAGCATGCTGGCATGACTAGGCGTAATCGGAAGATACCGTGTTATCGCGAACCCCCGCCGCCTGCGGCGCGCACCTCGCTGCCCGTGGCCCCCGAGGGTGGCCCGAGCTGGCACGTTTCGTCTACGGCTACCGGCTGGGAGGCATAGTCCGGCAGCATTGGAGTCACCATGGAGATCCTTGTTGCTGTCATAGCCCTTGCCGGTGCGCTCCTGGCCGCGTTCGCGGCGGGCGCCCTGATCCAACGCCTGCGGGACGAGCCGGACGGGTGGTTGATCGCCTGGACCGTCGCGGTGGCGGCGCTCGCGCTGTCACTGGGCGTGATCGCCATCGGCTCCTTCTTCGGGTTCGGCAGCGTCACATTCCGGATCTACCAGGTGACGGGGTCGTTGCTGGCCCCGCTCTGGCTGGCCGTCGGCATGGTGCAGCTGCTGGCGGAGAAGGCGCCGCCGAGATTCCTGGCGTGGTTGTTCGGCATCGCGCTCACCGTCGTCTCCGTCGCGATCATGATCTTCGACCCGCTCCGCGTCGAGCAAATGGGCAAGGCGCTGCCGTCGGGCTCGGCCGTCTGGGCGATCATCCCCAGCTCCCTGCTGACCGGCGTGCACGTCATCGACGCGCTGGTGATGCTGGGGATGCTCGTGGTCGCCGGGCTCAAGTGGCGCAACGGCGACGAGTACGACACCGACAACCTGCACGCCTCGGCCGTCATCGTCCCGTCGGGGCTGGCGCTCGTGGGCGCGATGCGGTTCGCGGTGCCCGCGGTGTTCACCACGGCGCTGCTCGCCGTCGCCGCGGCGGCCGTCTGGTACACCGTGCTGCGGCCCCTGGCGCCGTACGAGGACGACGAGGACGACTTCGGCCCCGAGCACGACGAGCGCCCACCGCGCGGCGACGATCGCTCTCAGCGCCGCGACGCACGGGCGCAGCACCACGAGGAACGGCCGGCGCCCCCGATCCCGCCAGGGGAGCGCCCGATGTTCCGCGACGAACAGCCGGGCCACCCGGGCAGGCCGGAGAGTGTGCCCGCCGCCGACCCGCCGCGCAGATCGTCGGGGCTGGGCGATCTGGTGGCCGAATATCGTGCGGGCGACCAGGAGGTCGACTACGCCGCCCGCATGGCGCCGCCGCCCGACGCCGGGCCCTCGACCGGCTACATCATGAACGGCGCCCCGCCCGCGGACGCGTCGTCCCAGCGGCCCGACTTCGCCATGCCGGGCACGGGATCGGTCTTTCCCGGCGCCGACGTGTTCACCCCGGCGCAGCAGCAGGCCGGCGGCAAACCCTCGCCCAACATCTACGGCCTGCTCACCGTCTTCACGATCATGGACGGCGCGGGCGACGCGTTCGACAGGCTGGCCGAGGCCACCGTCGAGGCCGTGCGCCGCGGCGAGCCCGACACGCTCGTCTACGCCTGCCACGCGGTCAAGTCGGCGCCCCTGCAGCGCATCGTCTACGAGCTCTATCGCGACGAGATCGCCTACCGCGACCACCAGCGCCAGCCGCACGTCGAGAGGTTCATCAACGAGCGGCAGACGATGGTGCTGGCCACCAACGTCATCGAGCTCAACGTCAACGCCGCCAAGGTGGTGCCGCTGCCGACGGTGATGTTCTAGGCGCTCAGCGCGGCGCGCAGGCGGGCCTCGTCGACCCGCCAGAAGTCGTGTTGCACGCCGTCGATCAGCGTGACCGGGATCATCTCCCAGTATTTCTCCCTGAGCTCCTCGGAGGAGTCGATGCTGACCTCCTCCCACGGCACGCCGAGCTCGCCGGCCACTCTGGCGATGACCTCACGCGCGTCGTCACACAGGTGACAGCCGGGCTTGCCGAGCAAGGTGATGCGATGCATGAGGTCAACGGTATGCGAGACGTCCGCCACTCCACGCCCGCGACTTTGTGCATCGGTTCACAAAGGGATTAACCTGAAAGACGGATCGATTCCGTTCACCGCGGTCCCCAAGCCGCCTGTTCCCTGGAGCTCCGGCACGTGAAGAGCCCGTCCCAACCCCGTGATCGCGGCATTCCCGAGGCGACGGTCGCCAGGCTTCCGTTGTACCTGCGGGCGCTGCACGGGATGGCCGAGCGGGGCATCGCGACCGTCAGCTCGGAGGATCTGGCCGGGGCCGCCGGGGTCAACTCCGCGAAGCTCCGCAAGGATTTGTCACATCTCGGTTCGTACGGCACGCGTGGCGTAGGCTATGAAGTCGAATACCTCGTCTACCAGATCTCGCGCGAGCTCGGCCTGACGCAAGACTGGGCGGTCGCCATCGTGGGGGTCGGCAATCTCGGGCGTGCGCTGGCCAACTACGGCGGCTTCGTCTCCAGGGGCTTCCGGGTCGCGGCGCTCGTCGATGCCGACCCCGAAGTCGTGGGCGACACCATCGCGGGATTGAATGTGGAGCACATCGACGACCTGGAAGCCGTGATCGTTCGGCGTGGAGTTTCGATCGTGGTGCTGGCGACGCCGGCGGCGGCGGCGCAGAAGGTGTGTGATCGCGTGATAGCCGTGGGAGTGACCAGCATCCTGAACTTCGCCCCAGTTGTGCTTTCGGTCCCGGATGGCGTCGATGTCCGTAAAGTCGACCTATCAATCGAACTGCAGATTCTCGCGTTCCACGAGCAACGCAAGGCTGGGGGGCCACTCATGGCGGTGGACGGTCAATGAGTGTTCTGGCTATCGGACTCAGCCACCGGACGGCGCCGGTGGCCCTGCTCGAGCGCGTCTCGGTGACGGGTGACGCGCTCGCCAAGCTCCTGCACGACGTGCAGGACGATCCCTGCGTGGCGGAGGCCATGGTCGTCTCGACCTGCAACCGGGTCGAGGTCTACGTCACGGTCGACCGCTTCCACGCGGCCGTCACCGCCGTCAGCCGCCTGCTGGGCGTGCACTCGGGCGTCCCCGTCGAGGAGCTCACGCCACACCTCTACGTGCACTACGAAGAGCGGGCCGTCGAGCACCTGTTCTCCGTGGTGTGCGGCCTCGACTCCATGGTCGTCGGCGAGGGCCAGATCCTCGGCCAGGTCCGCCGCTCCCTCAAGCTGGCGCAGCGCCGCGGCACCGTCGGCGCCACCCTCAACGAGCTGGTCCAGCAGGCGCTGCGGGTCGGCAAGCGGGCCCACCACGAGACCGGCATCGACCAGGCCGGCGCCTCCCTCGTCACCGCGGGCCTCACGCTGGCCGGCGACCTGGCCGGGCGGCGGGCGCTGGTGGTCGGCGCGGGCTCCATGAGCTCGCTGGCCGCCGCCACGCTGGCGCGGGCCGGGGTCACCGACATCGTCGTGGCCAACCGCACCTACGACCGCGGCGCCCGGCTGGCCGAGTCCGTCGGCGGCCGGGCGGTCGAGTTCTCCGCCGTGGCCGACGAGCTGGCCGGCGCCGACCTCGTCATCACCTGCACCGGCGCGGGCCGCCACGTCATCACGCCCGGCATGCTGACCCGGCCCGTCTTCCTGCTCGACCTGGCACTGCCGCACGACATCGACCCCGCCGTACGCGCCGTGCCCGGTGTCACGCTGGTCGACCTGGAGACGATCCAGGACTCCGGCATCGGCGCGCGTGAGGGCGACGCGGTCGCGTCCGTACGCGCCCTCGTCGCCGAGGAACTGCGGGCCTACCTCGACGCCGAGCGGGCCTCAAAGGTCACGCCGACCGTGGTGGCGCTGCGCAGCAAGGCGGCCGACGTCGTCGAGTCGGAGCTCGGCCGTCTCCTGATGCGTGTGCCCGACCTCGACGAGCGGGCGCGCGACGAGGTCACCATGACCGTGCAGCGGGTCGTCGACAAGCTGCTCCACGAGCCGACCGTGCGTGTCAAGCGGCTCGCCACCTGCCCAGGAGGCGATCATTATGCCGAGGCGCTGCGCGAGCTGTTCGACCTGGATCCGAAGATGCCCGAGGCCGTGAGGGAGGTGGAGTTGTGACACCGCTCCCGCACGCCCTGCGGTTGGGCACCCGCCGCAGCCTCATGGCGACCACGCAGTCCCAGATGGTGGCCGACGCCTACATGCAGCGCACCGGCCGCGCGATCGAGCTGGTCGGCATCACGACGTTCGGCGACGTGACCAAGGCCCACCTCGCGCAGCTCGGCGGCACGGGCGTGTTCGTCAGCGCGCTGCGCGACAAGCTGATCGACGACGAGGTCGACTTCGCCGTCCACTCGCTGAAGGACCTGCCCACCACCCAGGACCCCCGCTTCACGCTGGCCGCGATCCCCGCCCGCCACGACCATCGCGACGCGCTGGTCGGGCCGCGCAAGTTCGCCGACCTCGTCCCCGGAGCCAGGGTCGGCACCGGTTCCCCGCGCCGGGTCGCCATGCTGAGCGCGCTGCGGCCCGACCTCGAATACGTCCCGATCCGCGGCAACGCCGACACGCGCATCGGCAAGGTCACCTCCGGCGAGCTCGACGCGGTCGTGCTCGCCTCCGCCGGCCTGACCAGGATCGGCCGTGACGCGGAGGTCGCGCAGATCTTCGAGGTCGAGGAGCTGCTGCCCGCGCCCGGGCAGGGTGCGCTGGCGGTGGAGTGCCGCGCCGACCGCGCCGACCTGGTCGAATTCCTGGGCGTGCTCGACGACCCGCGCACCCGCTCCGCTGTGACGGCCGAGCGCGCCGTGCTCAACGCACTCGAGGCCGGATGCTCCGCACCGGTGGGTGCGTTCGCGGCCGATGACGGGCACACTCTGAACCTGACCGCCGTGGTCGTCTCGATCGACGGCCGCGAGGCGGTCCGCAAGTCCGCCGCCGGCTCTCCTTCGGAGGCTGCTAACCTGGGCCGCCTCCTGGCGACCGAGATGATCTCCGCAGGGGCCGACAGATTGATGGGGGAGCAGTCCCATTGAGCTCCGATAGTCCAACCGCCGGTCTCGTCGCGTTCGTGGGCGCGGGACCCGGCGATCCCAAGCTGCTCACGCTCCGCGCCGCCGAGTTGCTCGGTAAGGCCGGCGTGGTGGTGCTCGACACGGAAACGTACGGCCCGCTGCTGCGGCACTGCCGCGAAGGCGTCGAGGTCGTCGAGGGCGACCTCCAGGTCGCCGTCAAACGGGCCGCGCGCGGGGAGGTCGTGGTCCGCCTGTGCGAGGGCGACCCGACGCTGTTCTCCTCGATCGCCGAGGAGGTCGCGGCCTGCGCCGCGGCGAGGGTGGACTTCGAGATCGTGCCCGGCGTGCCGCCCGCGACCGCCGTGCTCGACTACGCCGGCATCCCGGCGGCCACCGAGGTGCCGGAGTTCAGGGTCGTCGACGCGGCACATGACCAGGACTGGGCCGTCCACGCAGCCTGCCGCGGCACACTGGTGATCTACCACGGCATCGGCGACGCCGTGGCCATCGGCAAGGCGCTCATCGCCGGCGGCAAGCCCGACACCACCCCCGTCGCGGTCACCAGCGGCGGCACCACCACCGAGCAATACACCGTGGTGTCCTCGCTCGGCCGGCTCCACGCCGACCTCAAGCACGCCGGGTTCACGGAGCCGGCCCTCATCGTGGTCGGCGACGCCGTGGAGGCGCGCGACAAGCTGTCGTGGTTCGAGACCAAGCCGCTGTTCGGGTGGCGGGTGCTGGTGCCGCGCACGAAGGAGCAGTCCCGCAGCCTGTCGGAGCAGCTCATCTCGTACGGCGCGGTCCCCGAGGAGGTGCCGACCATCTCGGTCGAGCCGCCCCGCACCCCGCAGCAGATGGACCGCGCGATCAAGGGCCTGGTCACCGGCCGCTACGAATGGGTGGCCTTCACCAGCGCCAACGCGGTCAAGGCCGTGCGCGAGAAGTTCGAGGAATACGGCCTCGACGCGCGCGCGTTCGCCGGGCTCAAGGTGGCCGCGGTGGGCGACGCGACCGCGCGGGCCCTGGTCGATTTCGGGGTCAAGCCCGACCTGCTGCCGTCGGGCGAGCAGTCGTCCGAGGGGCTGGTGGCCGAGTGGCCGCCCTATGACTCGATGCTCGACCCGATCAACCGCGTGCTGCTGCCGAGGGCCGACATCTCCACCGACACGCTCGTGGCCGGGCTCACCGAGCTGGGCTGGGAGTGCGACGACGTCACCGCCTACCGCACCGTGCGGGCCGCGCCGCCGCCCGCGCCCATCCGCGAGGCCATCAAGGGCGGCGGCTTCGACGCCGTGCTCTTCACGTCGTCGTCCACCGTGCGCAACCTCGTCGGCATCGCGGGCAAGCCGCACAACGTCACCGTGATCGCGGTCATCGGGCCGCAGACGGCCAAGACCGCCGAGGAGTTCGGGCTCCGGGTCGACGTCATGGCCGGCAAACCGTCCGCGTCCGCCTTGGCCACCGCGTTGGCCGAGTTCGGAGCCAAGCAGCGCCAGGCGGCCGTGGCCGCGGGTGACACCCCGCGCCGGCCCTCGCAGAACCGCCGGGGCGCCAGGAGGAGAGCCAGATGAGCGCGCGATTCCCCGTCGCCCGTCCGCGCAGGCTGCGCAGGAGCCCCGCCCTGCGGCGCATGGTGGCCGGCACCAGGCTGCACCCCGCCGACCTGATCCTGCCCGCGTTCGTCAAGGAGGGCATCACCGAGCCGCAGCCCGTGGCCTCGATGCCGGGCGTGGTCCAGCACACCCGCGACTCGCTGCGCAAGGCCGCCAACGAGGCCGCGCAGGCCGGTGTGGGCGGGCTGATATTGTTCGGCATCCCGGCCGTGAAAGACGCGCGCGGCTCGGCCGCCGACGACCCCGACGGCATCCTGCAGGTCGCGCTGCGCGAGGTGAACGCCGAGGTCGGCGACTCCGTCGTGGTGATGGCCGACACGTGCCTCGACGAGTTCACCGACAACGGGCACTGCGGCATCCTCACCTCCTCGGGTGACGTCGACAACGACGCCACCCTGGAGCGGTACGCCTCGATCGCTGTCGCCCAGGCGGCGGCCGGGTCGCAGATGGTGGCGCCGAGCGGGATGATGGACGGCCAGGTGGGGGCGATCCGGGCGGCGCTCGACGGCGCCGGCCACGGCAACGTCCCGATCCTGGCTTACACCGCCAAATACGCCTCGGCCTTCTTCGGGCCGTTCCGCGACGCCGCCGAGTGCGCGCCGCAGTTCGGCGACCGCGGCACCCACCAGCAGGATCCCGCGGGCCCGCTGGAGGAGGCGCTGCGCGAGCTCCGCCTCGACCTCGCCGAGGGCGCCGACGCGGTCATGGTCAAGCCGGCGATGGCCTACCTCGACGTCATCACCCGCTTCCGCGACGAGGCCGACGTGCCCGTGGCGGCCTACCAGGTGAGCGGCGAATACGCCATGATCGAGGCCGCCTCGGCCAACGGCTGGGTCGACCGCGACCGGATGATCATGGAGTCGCTGGTCGCGATCAAGCGTGCGGGGGCCGACCTGATCCTCACCTACTGGGCCACCGAAGTGGCGCGGCGTCTCTAACCGAGGGGTTCCCGTCAACGCGTGAGGCGCGTGCGTTAGAGTGCGAGCAGACGAGAAAGTTGTTGCATGGCTGCCGCTACGGCCTCGACCAGGCGCGCTGATGAGCAGGTTCTCGTCAGGCAACCAAGTGCCGGTGTGTCCCGCGTGTGCGTACGGCCCGGAGCCGGGACCTCCTCAGGCGCTGGACTCGACGGGAGACACCAATGGTGGGGGTACCACTGGCTCGGCGTACCAGAAAACGGTCGCGCCCGACACGCATCGATCTCGTGCTCGAATACGCCGCGATGGGCTGGCCCGTGGTGCCAGGGGCGTTCCCGCTGCGTCAGGGGCCGCGCGCGTGTTCGTGTGACCGCCTCGGCTGTCCCGACCCCGGCGCCCATCCGCTGTCGCCCGCCTGGCACCTGCAGGCCACGACCGACCCGGCGCTGCTCACGCGCTGGTGGCAGGCCGAGCCGGAAGCCAATGTGATTCTTCCCACCGGACGCGTGTTCGACGTCTTCGACGTGCCGCTCGCGATCGGACTGTCCGCCCTCACCCGCATCGACAACGCCGGAGCGCACTCAGGCCCGGTCGCCGCCAAAGGCGACCGGGTCTTGTTTTACGTGGCCACGCGGGGCAACCCGGAGGACGAGGACGAGTGGTGGTCGTGCCACCTCGACTGCGACCCCGCCACGATCGACGACACGCCTGGGCTGCGCTGGCACTGCCGTGACAGCTACGTCGTCGCGCCGCCCTCCACCCTGCCGGCCGGCCAGCCGGTCTCCTGGCTGCGGCCACCCGACGGCCTGCCCCTGCCCGACCCGCTGCGCATCCTGGAGTGGCTGGCCGACTGAGTCACGACCGGCGTATGTCACGCTGGTCGACCTCGGTCATGACCTCCGCCACCGTGGCGAAGTCGTCGTCGACGTGCAGCACCGTGAGCCCATGGTGCACGGCGGTGGCGCACAACAGCAGATCGATGGCTCCGGCAGAGCGGTGCTGTCCCTTCTGGGTGAGTTTGTACTGTGCGTTCTCCACCCAACGCCAGGCGGTCTTCGGGACCGGCGCGAACTCGCAGAGCGTGTTGAGTTCCTCTTCCAGTTGGTCTCTATGGGCGGTGCCCGTGGCCGAATAGAGGAACTCCGTTCTTGTGGGTCGCAGATCCGGAGCGGTTGCGTGGTGACCCTGGCGGCCCACTTTTCCAGCGCATCAGTGTTCCGCAGGAGATACCACAGCGCTGAAGTGTGGACGAGGTAGGACATCAGGTGATGGCCTGTTTCCAAGCCGCCTTCGCCGCGCGGCGGGCCTGCGCCGCCTCGTCGAACTCGCCAAGCCTTATGGATGGCATACATTGCCACTATGGCGATGTCGTCCCGCGAGGAGAGGCGACGGGAGGCACGGATAACCTGGGTCGGGTGAGCCGTACACAGAACTCCGAGGACCTGTTCGCCCGCGCCCGCCGGCTCGTGCCCGGGGGCGTCAACTCTCCGGTGCGCGCGTTCGGCGCGGTGGGCGGCACGCCCCGCTTCATGGCCTCGGCGCAGGGCCCCTACCTCACCGACGTCGACGGCAATCGCTACGTCGACCTGGTCTGTTCCTGGGGCCCGATGATCCTCGGCCACCGCCATCCCGCGGTCGTCGAGGCCGTGTCCGAGGCGGCCTCCCGCGGCTTCTCCTACGGCACCGCCACGCCCGGCGAGGTCGAGCTGGCGGAGGAGATCGTCGGCAGGGTGGCGCCGGTCGAGAAGGTGCGCCTGGTCAGCTCCGGCACCGAGGCGACGATGAGCGCCGTGCGGCTGGCGCGCGGCTTCACCGGGCGGTCCAAAGTGATCAAGTTCGCCGGGTGCTACCACGGGCACGTCGACGCGCTGCTGGCCGCTGCCGGGTCGGGGGTGGCGACGTTCGGGCTGCCGGACACGCCGGGTGTGACGGGGGCGGCGGCGGCCGACACGATCGTGTTGCCGTACAACTCGGTCGAGGCCGTCGAGCAGGCGTTCGCCGCCGGCGACGTCGCGTGCGTGATCACCGAGGCGTGCCCGGCGAACATGGGGGTGGTCCCGCCGCGCGACGGCTTCAACGCGCGGCTGCGTGAGCTGTGCACCGCCCACGGCGCGCTGCTCGTCGTCGACGAGGTGCTGACGGGCTTCAGGGTCTCGCGCTCCGGCTGGTACGGCCTTGACCCTGTCGACGCCGACCTGATGACGTTCGGCAAGGTCATGGGCGGCGGGCTGCCGGCGGCGGCGTTCGGCGGCCGGGCCGACGTCATGGCCCACCTGGCTCCTGAAGGCCCCGTCTATCAGGCGGGCACGTTGTCCGGAAATCCGCTGGCCTGCGCGGCGGGGCTGGCCACGCTCCGGGCGCTCGACGACGACGCCTACGCGCGCGTGGACGCCGCGGCCTCCCAGGTGGGCGGTGCGGCCTCCGAGGCACTCGGCGCGGCGGGGGTGCCGCACCGGCTGCAGCGGGCGGGCAGCCTGTTCTCGATCTTCTTCACGGAGTCGGAGGTCACGAGCTTCGAGGAGGCCAAGACGCAGGACACCGCCGCGTTCACCGCGTTCTTCCACGCGATGCTGGAGCAGGGCGTCTACCTGCCGCCGTCGGCGTACGAAGCGTGGTTCCTGTCGGCCTCGCACGACGACGAGGCGCTCAACCGCGTCGCCGACGCGCTCCCGGCGGCGGCGAAGGCGGCCGCGGCCGCTGCCTAGGCGGGCCACCGCGCAGCGCGCGAAGGCCCCGATCGGGCCCGACACGCCGATGGCCGCCGCGCAGCGGGCGCGACCTTGAGCACCCGCCCAGGCCGGCGGCGCGGGCGAGATGGCGGGGGCTCACTCAGCGAGCAGGCTTCTGGTAGCGGATGCGCTGCTCGCGAGCCTGCTCGGCGAGGACCTTGAGGTACGACACGGTGTCGGGGCGCTGCCTCTTCAGCTTGATAATTCTCATGCATCTATTTTCATCTGCTACACATTCAACGACAAGCGAGACTTTCTACGCTAAACCATTTAGACTGACTTACATGTTGGACTTGAACCGGCTCAAGGCTCTTCACGCTGTGCACGTCTACGGGTCGGTCGGAGCCGCCGCCGACGCGCTGATGGTGACCCCGTCGGCGGTGTCCCAGCAGATCGCCAAGCTGGAGCGGGAGACCGGCGCCAAGCTCATGGAGCGCAACGGGCGCGGCGTGCGGCTGACGGACGCGGCCGGCCTGCTCGCCGAGCACGCCGAGCGCATCCTCGCCCTGGTCGAGACCGCGGAGGCCGACTTCGAGGCGCTGCGCGGCGAAGTCGTCGGCCGGCTGAACGCCGCCGCCTTCCCCACCGCCTCGCGCGGCCTCATGCCCGCCGCCCTCGTCGCGCTCAGGAAGCGCCACCCCGACCTGTGGGTGCAGCTGTACGAGCGCGAACCGGAGCGCGTCGTGCGCGACGTGGCCAGGGGCGAGCTCGACCTGGGCGTGATCCAGGACTGGCTCAACAGGCCCATGGCCATCCCCGACGGCCTGTCCAGGGCCACGCTGCTCGACGACATCGCCGACGTCGCGATCCCCGCCGGCCACCCGCTGGCGGGCGCGAAGGAGCTGGAGCTGGCCCAGCTGCACGGCGAGCGGTGGATCAGCGGCTCGCCCGGCACCGTCTGCCACGACTGGCTGGTCTTCACGCTGCGCAGCGCGTCGATCGAGCCGGTGATCGCCTGCATGGCCGAGGAATATCCGACCCAGCTCGCGCTCGTGGCCGCCGGACTCGGCTGCGCGATCGTGCCGCGGCTCGGCCGGGACTGCGTGCCCGACGGCGTGCGCCTCGTCCCTCTCAGGCCGCGCCAGTCACGCCGCATCTACGCGATCTGGCGCTCCGACGCCGCCCGCCGCCCCGCGATCAGGGCCATGGTCGAGGCGCTCGCCGAGGCGAGCAGGACGCAGGAGAACGCCTGGGCGGTCAGCTGAGCGTGACGGCCACGATGCCGCCGACGATCACGCCCGCCGCCAGCAGCCTGCGCCGCAGGTCGCCCTCGGCCAGCAGCCGCCCGCCGAGCAGGACCCCGATCAGCACGCTGACCTCCCGGGCCGGCGCCACCACGCTCACCGGCGCCATCGTGAAGGCGAACAACACCAGCATGTACGACACGAAGATCAGCACCGCCGTCCCCACCACCCGGAACCGGTGCTCGCGCCACACGGGCAACACCAGCTTCCGCCGTGTGCCGAGCACGACGGGCGCGAGCACGAGGGCACGTGCGGCCTCGCCGAGATAGTTGAGCATCAGCGGCGCCACCGCGAACGCGGTCACCACCTGCGAGTCCCACACCGTGTAACCAGCGATGAACACCCCCGCGGCCATCCCGGGCGCCACCGCCTTGAGCCCGGCCCTCGCCTGGCCGCCGCTGAGCATGAACACGCCGACCCCGACCAGCACGATCCCCGCCACACCGGCCGGCGACGGCCGCTCGCCGAGGAACAACACGGCTGCCAGGCTGGCCAGCATCGGCCCGGTGCCGCGCGCGACCGGGTAGACGACCGACAGGTCCGCGGTGCCGTATCCCCGCTGGAGCAGCACGAAGTAGCCGAGGTGCAGGGCCATGCTGCCGCCGATCACGGCGAGGTCCTGCCATGTCGGAAGGGTGGCCGTGACGATCAGGAACCCGGCGAACAGCGGCGCCCACACGACCGCGGCCGTGACGGCGACGAGCCAGACGAAGACGAGGCCGTCGGCCTGGGATGCCTTCTTGCTGAGCACGTTCCACGAGGCGTGGGCGACGGCCGCGACCAGAATGAGGACGAGTGCCCATGGACTCAACCCGGCGCCTCCCCTCAGGAGGCGACTTTACCGGCGCGTGAACACCCGGCGAAGACCGGTCCAGTGGCCCGGCGCGTGGCCTGGCGCGTGGCTCGGCGCGGCCGAGCGGATAGGCTGTGCCACACCATGGCTGAAATGACCGTCGTCCACCTTCTGCGCCACGGTGAGGTGCACAACCCCAAAGGCATTCTCTACGGCAGGCTGCCCGGCTACCACCTGTCGGAGACCGGCCGGCTCATGGCTGAGACGGTCGCCAAGGCGGTCGGCGGCCGTGACATCGTCGCCGTCTACAGCTCGCCGCTCGAACGGGCGATGGAGACCGCGGCGCCGCTCGCCGACAAGCTCGGCCTCGAGATCACACAGGACGTGCGGCTGATCGAGGCCGGCAACCTGCTGGAGGGCCGTACGGCGGGGCCCGGCCTGGCGCTGCTGCGCAACCCGCGCAACTACCGCTATTTCTGGAATCCGCTCCGCCCGTCATGGGGCGAGTCCTATCCGGCCATCGTCCAGCGCATGCGCTCGATGATCGACGACGCCAGAGCGGCGGCGCGCGGGCACGAGACGGTGCTCGTCAGCCATCAGCTCCCCATCTGGGCGATCAGGATGGCGGCCGAGCGGCGCAGGCTCTGGCACGATCCCCGGCGCAGGCAGTGCGCGCTGGCCAGCATCACCACGTTCACGTTCGACGGGAACCGTCTGGTCAGCGTGGGCTACAGCGAGCCGGCCGGTTCGCTCGACCCCGGCCCTTCCGTCCCCGGGGCCTGAGGCGCTCCCCGATGTCCGGGGCGGACGGCGTCGCCGGTAGAGTTGCAAGCTCTACCGGTTGTAGTACAAGGAGATCTTCCTCCGTGCGCACCAAGTCCGTCTTTCTCGTTCTCCTGGCTGCGATGGTCGCCGGCTGCGCGGGCAACCAGAGCGGCCAGCCGCAGGCGGGTGACACCCGTTTCGTCGCGGGCGACGGGAAGATGCAGGTGTTCGAGGCGGGCGAGCGCAAGCCGGCGCCCGCGATCGAGGGCCCCACCCTCGACGGGGGCACCGCATCGCTCGCCGCGCACAAGGGCAAGGTCGTGGTGCTCAACTTCTGGGCCTCGTGGTGTGGCCCGTGCCGGGCCGAAGCGCCCGTGCTCAAGGAGGTCGCCGCCAAGACCAGGGACAGCGGGGTCGAGTTCCTCGGCGTCGACTTCAAGGACCGCCAGGCCGACGCGCTGGCGTTCGAGCGCACCGAGAAGACCGGCTACCCCCACATCTTCGACCAGCCCGGCAAGGTCGCGCTGGCCTTCCAGGGCACGGTGCCGCCGGCCGCCATCCCGTCCACGCTGATCATCGACGAGCAGGGCCGGATCGCGGCCAGGGCGCTGGGCGCAGTGAAATACACCGACCTGCTCAACGCGGTGACCAAGGTGCGCGATGAATGACGTCGTCGCCTCGGGCTCGCTGCTGCTCGCCGTGCCGATCGCGGTGCTCGCCGGGGTGGTGTCGTTCCTGTCGCCGTGCGTGTTGCCGCTGGTGCCCGGCTACCTGTCCTACGTGACCGGCATGAGCGCCGACCCCAGACGGGGGCGGCTGGTGCTCGGCACGGTCCTGTTCGTGGCCGGGTTCGGGCTGGTCTTCGTGCTCAGCGGGGCGCTGTTCGGCGGGCTCGGGTCGGTCATGCTCGGCAACGCCGAGATCATCACGCGGGTGCTCGGCGTGCTCACCATCCTGCTCGGGCTGGCGTTCCTGGGCGTCATTCCCGGCCTGATGCGCGACGTGCGCATCCACCGGCTGCCGTCCGCGGGGCTGGCGGGCGCGCCGCTGCTCGGGGTGGTGTTCGGGCTCGGGTGGACCCCGTGCATCGGGCCCACGCTGGCCGTCGTGCTGGCGCTCGGGCTCAACGAGGGCAGCGCGGGGCGCGGGGCGCTGCTCGCGGTCGCGTACGCACTCGGGCTCGGGCTGCCGTTCGTGGGGGCGGCGCTCGCCTACAGCAAGGCCCTGCGTACGTTCCGTGCCATCCGCAAGCACTCGCGCCTGATCACCAGAATCGGCGGCGGCATGATGGTGGCCGTCGGCGTGCTGCTCGTGACCGGGCTCTGGGGAGAGTTGATCGCGGCCATGCAGGGTCTGATCGGCGCCTTCGAGCCGGTGATCTGATGAGTGTCCAGGAGCTGGAGAAGCCGCGCTCGCCCAAACCGGCCGGGTTCGGGCCCGTGGGCTGGCTGCGCTGGGGATGGCGCACCCTCACCTCGATGCGGACGGCGCTGATCCTGCTGTTCCTGCTGGCCCTCGGCAGCGTGCCCGGCTCGGTGGTGCCGCAGCGCGGCGTCGAGCCCGACAAGGTGGCCGCCCTCTACGAGCAGAACCCGGCCCTGGCCGAGTGGTACGACAGGTTCCAGCTCTTCGAGGTGTTCACCTCGACCTGGTTCGCCGCCGTCTACCTGTTGTTGTTCACCTCGCTCATCGGCTGCATCGTCCCGCGCACCGCGACCTACCTGCGCGAGCTGCGCCGCAAGCCGCCCGCCGCGCCGAAACGGCCGTCCAGGCTGCCCCACTCCGCCACGTTCGACGGCGACCTCACGGTCGAGCAGGCCGCACGGCGGCTGCGCAGGATGCGTTTCCGCGTCGCCACCGGCGACGGCTGGGTGTCGGCGGAGAAGGGCTACCTGCGCGAGACCGGCAACCTGTTCTTCCACGTCGCCCTGCTCGGCATCCTGGTCGCGATCGGCGCAGGATCGCTTTTCGGCTACCGGGGCAACGTCCTGGTCGTCGAGGGCGACGGGTTCGCCAACACCGTGGCCGCCTACGACCGGTTCATGCCCGGCAGCCAGGTGTCGGCCGAGTCGCTGGAGCCGTTCTCCTTCCAGCTGGCCGACTTCAAGGTCTCCTACCAGGTCACGGGCGAAAGGAAGGGCCAGGTGCTCGACTACTCGGCCCGCCTGGAGGTCAACGACTCGCCCGAGGCGCCCGCCCGCGGCTACGAGCTCAAGGTCAACGAGCCCCTCGACGTCGGCGGCACCCAGACCTACCTGATCGGCAACGGCTACGCCCCCGTCTTCAAGGTGACCGACGGCAAGGGCCAGGTGGCCTTCGAAGGGCCCGTCCCGTGCCTCATCGAGGACAAGGCCACGATGACCTCGGGATGCGTGGTCAAGGCGCCCGACGCGCAGCCGGAGCAGCTGGGTTTCCTGCTGCGGTTCCTGCCCACCAGCGTGCCGCTGACCGACGGCAGCCACGCCTCCGCCTTCCCCGGCGAGCTCAACCCCGAGGTGCAGGTGCTCGGGGCCTTCTCCGGCGACCTGGGCGTGCGTTCGGGCCGGCCGCAGTCGGTCTACGAGCTGGCGCCGCCCGAGGTGATGAAGAAGCTCAAGCCGCTGCTCATGGCCTCCGACACGCCCAAGCCGCTGGCCGTGGGCCAGTCGGTCGACCTGCCGGGCGGCGTGGGCAAGATCGAGTTCACCGGAGTCAAGGAGTGGATCACGCTCCAGACGGCCTACGACCCCGGCCGCGTTCCCGCGCTGGTGGCGGGCGGCACCGCCGTCGTCGCCATCGCCCTGTCGCTGATGATCAGGCGGCGCAGGGTGTTCGTCAGGATCGAGGATGGCAGGGTCGAGGTGGGCGGCCTGACCCGCACAGAGGGCTCCGCGGCGGGCTTCACCGAGGAGTTCGCCGACATCGTCAAGGATCTATCAGCAGGAGAAAAGGATGTCCGCTGAGCAACTCGCCGAGCTGAGCGACCTTTCCGTCGTCGCCGCCGTCCTGCTCTATGTCGTCGCCATGATCGGGTTCGCGATCGAGCTCGCCTTCGGCCGGGCCCGTCCCGGCGTGGCCGCGCGGTCCCCGGCCGGCCCGCTCGCCGCCAAGAAGCCGGTCACGGTCGGCGCCCCCGCCAACGACAGGGTTGCCGACCGGAGCGGCGACGGGGCGCCGGGCCGCGACGCGGTCACGGGGCTCCCAGGCGACCACGTGGACGCGGGCGGCGACGCGACGGCGCCCGGGTCAGGAGGAGACGTCGCCGCGGCGACCGGAGGCGACGGCGCGCCGCCGTCCAGGGTCGCGGCCAGGGCCGGGACAGCCGCCCTGGCGCTCGCCTGGCTCGGCTGGGCTGCCAACCTCGGCGCCATCGCCACCCGCGGCCTGGCCGCCGACCGGTGGCCCTGGGGCAACATGTACGAGTTCGTGGTGGCCATCTGCTTCGCCGCCGTGACCGCGTTCTTGGTCACCCAGCTGCGCGCCAACGTGCGCTTCCTCGGCTCCTTCGTCATGGTCACCGTCGCGCTCGGTCTCGGCCTCGCGGTGAAGGCCTTCTACACCACGGCAGGGCCGGTGGTGCCGGCGCTCGACTCGTACTGGATCGCCATCCACGTCACCGCCGCGATCGTCGCCAGCGGTCTGTTCACCATCGCGGGTGTGTCAGGTGTGCTCTACCTGCTGCGCGGCGACGGGCTTTCGCGTCTGCCGGCCCGCGCCGACCTGGAGCGGGTGGCGCACCGGGCGATCGTGTTCGCTTTCCCGGTGTGGACGTTCGCCGTCATCGCGGGCGCTCTCTGGGCCGACCGCGCGTGGGGTCGCTACTGGGGCTGGGACCCCAAGGAGGTGTGGTCGTTCATCACGTGGGTCGCCTACGCCGCCTACCTGCATGCCAGGGTGACGGCCGGTTGGCGGGGGAGGTCGGCGACGATCGTGCAGCTGGTGGCGTTCGGTTGCCTCCTGTTCAACCTGATCGGGGTCAACATCTTCTTCGAGGGCCTGCACAGCTACGCCGACGTGGACTAGCTGACGTCGTCTCCACGCATGCGGCGCTCTAGGTCACGGAGGAAGTCGGGGTCGTCGTCCGGTCCCTTCGGCGTGCCGGGGCCCGGGGGGACGGGCCATGCCGCCCGCGGGGCCCGCGGACGGCCACGGGCCATCCACACCAGGCCGCCGAGCAGCGGGATCAGCGCGACTATCAGGATCCAGAGCGCTTTTGGTACGTTCCTTACTTCGTCTTCCGGCGTGGTCACCACGTCGAAGAGGGAGAAGAGCCAGAAGGCGAGCAGCCCAAGGCCGATTAGAACACCTGCCATGCCCGAACTGTAAGCCATCCTCAGCGTGATCGTGCCGCTTGATGTCCCATTTCGGGTTACTAGGAGAAGATCGACGTCGTACGGTGGAACCCGATGTGCCGGTCTGCATGGGCTTCACGGCGTTGAGAGGTGCGATGGCCTTTTCTCACGACAAGGGCCGGCATCGACGCGGCCGTTGGTGGCGGCGCGGCTCCTACCTCTTCTCCCGGCGCGGTGAGGCGCCGGCCGACTCCGATCGCTCGTTCTGGTCCAACGCCCGCGAGAGGCGCAGGGAGGCTCGCGCGGCGGCCAGAGGACGCGAGGGCACGGACCGCCGGCGTCCGGCGGGCAGCGGCAAGCTCGGCGGCCGCCAGGAGCGGTCGGGCTGGCCCGGCGTGGACCAGCCGGAACGCAAGCCGTGGCCGGGAGCTGGCCCGCCGGACCGCAGGCCATGGCCGGGCGGCGAGCCGCCGGACCGCAGACACTGGCCGGGGGCCGAGCAGCCGGAGCACGGGGCCTGGCCGGGCGGCGAGGCGGGGGCACCACCGGGCCGTCGCGAACGCCAGGTGACGTGGGACGCCTTCACGGTGCGCGAGCGCCGCGCGCGGCTGCCCGCCGCCGTTGCCGAGCGCCCCCGCTACACCTGGTACGACTTCGAGCTCGGCGACGAGCCGCCCAGGGCGCAGCCGAACCGGCCCGACGTGCCCTCGATGGGCGACGGTTTACGCCACTGCGGCAGGCTGGAGCAGATCCTGCACCGCCAGTGGGACGTCCGGAGAGGGCCGCCGTCCCCCGAGGTCGTCCACGCGGTGGAGAGCCTGGCCCGGCTGCCCGACGGGCTCAAGGAGAAGCTCGCGGCCGGTCTCGAAGGCATCTACGTCGGCGGGGGAGGCGTGCCCGACCTCGACGACATGGGCTACTTACGCGGCGCCCCCTTACCGTCGGGCCGCGCGACCTGGGACATCTGCGCGGGCGCGTACGGAGACCGCAAGATCGTGGTGGGCGATCGCCCCTCGCCCACTCCTGACGTGATGATGCACGAGGTCGGCCACGCCATCGACGACGTCGACTCGGCGCACGGCGAGTGGGTCTCGGACTCGCCCGAGTTCGTGCGGCTCTACGAGACGGCCATGCCGGTGCTGGCCTCGACGTTCCACCGCCAGGGAGGCGGGCTGGGACGCAAGGAGTTCTTCGCCGACGCCTTCGCCGCCATCGCCTCCCGCCAGCGTCCTGCCCTGCTGGACATGCTCGGGGGCGACACGCGGATGGCGCTCGACGTCATGCTGTTCTTCAACCGGCGCTACGGAATCTAGGTGGTCCACCATGTACGTCATCCGGCTCGCGGACGGGACGCTACGCGTACCGCAGAGCCTGACCAGCGAAGACGGTCGGCTGATCGGCAACGCGTACGTGGAGCTCCAGCCCGGTGATCCCGATTACGAGACGTTCCTGCCCGAGGCGCTGACGGAGGAGGAGGCGGCCGAGCGCCGCCGGCGCTGGGAAGAGGAGAACGACGACCTGGAGCGCGAGTTCCTGGCTTTCAAGGCCGAGCAGGAAGGTGCCTGAGATGGAACGGACGGACAGGCGCCAGCCACGGTCGGCGGATGGCGCCGCCCCGTGCTCACCGTACGGAAGTGTGGCCGGGAAGCACGCAACAGTCGATCCCGTCCGCGGTGATCCTGGCGGACAGGATCACCGACTGGACGGAACGTCAGACGCGCGGGGACTCACCTGCTGGCCTGTCGGCCGTGAGAACGTCCTCGCCTCGGAGAAGGGCGTGGACTTCCGACTCGCGGAAGCGCCGGTGCCCTCCGGGGGTGCGGATACTGCTGATGCGGCCTGCCGCAGCCCAGCGCGTAACCGTCTTTGGGTCTACCCGGAAGAGGGCGGCAACCTCTCCTGGGGTCAGCAGACGCTCGCTGCTACTCTCCACCAATCTCTCCCCCTCGCATCCCGCTTCCTGCCAGCGGGCGGACAGGTAACCAGTGTGTCGAGCGAAGCCTGATTTATCCGTGGTTTTCTACAAAGATCACGGGTTGTTATCAGCTGACTGCCCGATTGTTATATGATAGAGCCTCTTTGGGGCTCTCGTGGGTGTTTCTTTACGAAACTCCCTGACTGGGACAGTAGCAGTGCTCGCGTCTGATGCGAAGAGCGACCGCGCCACAGGTCCGAGTAACCTCGAACCTGTGCGTCCCGTTCTCGTTTACACCGCGTCGCGGATCGGCCTGTTTCTGGTGACCCTGGGTGTGCTGTGGCTGCTCGGACTGACTAACCCGCTGGTGCTGATCGTCTGCTCATTCTTGATCAGCGGCATAGCGAGCTACGTCCTGCTCTCCAGGCAACGTGACGCCGTGAGTGCGCGCATCAGCGACAAGGTCGACCGGCCGAAGCCGCACGACGACTAGGGCAGGGGGAACATGCCAATCCGGGCATGGTACTCCCGTCCGAGTCTCGTCGTGTCGCTACCGACAAGTAGTCCGGTGGGATGTGCGTAGAACGCCTTCACGCCGATCCCGCGCTCGCGCGTCGGATTCCAACTCAGCGCCTTTCCTGTGCGCGGATGAATGGCGCCGATGCCGGGCCGTGACACCGCTCCAGGGCCGGCTGAGTCGTGGCCCCGCGGATTGTCCAGCCAGCGCAGGTGCCCGCCCACATAGACTGCCGCCCCCGTCACCGAGACCGCGTAGAGCGAATCGCCTCCCGTGCTGTTGACCCAGGTCGGCTTGATGCGCGAGCCCTTGGCGTAGGTCTCGAATCTGGCGGTCGTGTCGCACATGCCGGCCCTCGGGCCCCCCGTGGTGACCACCGCGAAATAGCGGCCGTCGGGGGAGAAGTCGAGACCGCGCACGTACGACGGGAACGCGGCCATGCACGTGCGCGCGTACACGTCGGTCCGCCACGGCGCGACCCTGGCCACGCGCCCGCTGACGTCGATCAGCCCGAGCTGCGGCCTGGACGCGCCGTCGAGCGTGGTGAACGTGCCGTCCACGGCGAGCCTGTCGCGCGAGACGGCCAGCGCGTAGACCTTCACCTGCCTGGTCAGCGGCTTGCCCGGCGTGATGGCGAAGTCGGGGTCGGCCGCGCCGGTGACCGCGTCGAGCCTGGCCAGCGCGGTGCGGGGGCTGACGAAGTCGCCGCCGACGTACAGCTTGGAGCCCTGGCGGGCCAGCGTGGTCACCGTGCCGCCGCCGATGCGCGGTGCGAAGCCGGGCGCCAGTGCGCCGTCGGAGAGGCGGAGCTTGGCCAGCGCCCTGGACGGCTCGTTGTTGACGCCGTGGAACTGGCCGCCGACGTAGACGGTGCCGCGCTCGCCCGCCGCCAAGCCGTGGACCGGGCCTGGGATGACGGGCGCGAAGTCCTCCAGGACGCGGCCGGTGGCCAGGTCGTAGGCGAACAGGTTGGCGCGCGGATAGGTGGTGGTGCGGGCGGCGTCGGCGACCTCGCTGAACGCGCCGCCGACCACGACGGTGCGGCCCACGACGGCGATGGCGTTGACGATGCCGTCGAGCACGTGGGGAGTGCTGTCGATCGGGTCGGCCAGCACGACGCGAGGATGCGCGGTGGGGGCCGAGGCGATGATCGCCGCAAGGGCGAGACGGGCAAGCATTCGCCAATTTCTAGCAGACGTTGCGTAATGGTGTGGATACTTTCCGTTGAATGTTCCGATAGCCATATGGTGTGGGCATGACGCGTGCTCAGTTGGACAAACAGCCGGACGAGGTCGCCGCGATGTTCGATCGCACCGCCCGGCGTTACGATCTGGTCAACGATGTGGTCTCCCTCGGGCAGGTCAGGCTCTGGCGCAAGGCGGTGGCCGCCGCGGTCGACGCGGGGCCCGGGGAGATCGTCCTTGACCTGGGGGCGGGCACGGGCACCTCCACCGACGCGTTCACCTCGCTGGGCGCGCGGGCGATCGCCTCCGACTTCTCACTCGGCATGCTCCGCACCGGCGTGCGCCGCCACGGCGGCAACGCGTTGACGGGGCAGGGGGTGCCGTTCGTCGCGGGAGACGCGCTGCGGTTGCCGTTCGCCGACGACTCCTTCGACGCGGTGACGATCTCGGTGGCGCTGCGCAACGTGCACGACACCACGCGGGCGCTGAGGGAGATGTGGCGGGTGACGAAGCCGGGCGGGCGCCTGGTGATCCTTGAGTTCTCGCACGTCACCTTCGCCCCGTTCGATCTGGTCTACCGCGAATATCTGATGAAGTTGCTGCCCAAGGTGGCCAAGGTGTTCGGGTCTAATGACGACTCCTACGCATACCTGGCGGAGTCGATCCGCGACTGGCCCGACCAACCGGCGCTGGCGCGGATGATCCAGCACGCCGGCTGGGAACGGGTGGCCTGGCGCGATCTCACGATGGGGATCGTCGCCATGCACAGGGGTTTCAAGCCCGCTTGAGCGCGGATTGTGCCCGGCTCACCTTGCGCTTTCCGCTCCCGCATGTGCCGTCTGACATGTCCGAGGCTCGGGATTTCTGGTCTGAGTCAGAGCCGGGGCGCGGCGTGGCTACGGGCGGATGGGTTCCAGCCATCCGCCCATTCGCCCACCCGAAATTCCCGGATTGCCGCTCCTCTCTTCCCCGCATTCCTTCGTGGCGGGCTACCCCAAGGTTGTGCCGGAGGGCGTTCCCGTGCAATTCCCGCAGGGATGATGGCAGGGACTCTTTCCGGGGCGAAAGCAGACCTTCCCCGCGAGGATTGCCCGGTAGTTGAAACAGGCATAATCAGCGAAATCCTTGGGAGGAGCCGGCGTGGCCGGAGAAATCAATCCGGCCCTCCGCCGCCGGAAGCTCGCCGCCGAGCTGCGGCGGCTTCGCGAGGATGCGGGGCTCCACGGCGTGCAGGTCGCGCGGTCCTCACGCTGGTCGACGTCCAAGATCTCGCGTCTCGAAACGGGACAGGTGGCCACTTCGGCCAAGGACGTGGCGCGCCTCCTCAAGCGCTCCGGGGCCGACGACGAGCTCAGCGGCCTGTTGCTGGAACTCGCCGGCGGCGAGGCAAAGTTCGCCCGCACGGTCGGGATGGCTCCGCCCGGCAAGATCGAACGCCGGACCCGCGCCAGACCTGCGCCGGCAGCGCGTGCTCATGAAGGATCCGCCTCTGGACTATTCCGTCGTGCTCGACGAGGCGGTGCCGCGCCGCCGCTTCGGAAAGGCGGACGCCAGGGTGACGCGCGACCAGATGAGTCATCTCGTCAAGCTTTGCGACCTGCCGAACATCACCGTCCGGGTGCTTCGTCTGGAGGAGCCGCATCCGACCGACATCGCCAACTTCATGCTGTTCGGCTCACCCTCCGTGCCTGTGCTGGGGAACATCTCCGGCGAAGTCGTCTACTGCGAGAACCACCCCTCCTTCACGCTGTCGAAGACGAGGAAACGGTCCTGCGGTACTCGCTGGTCATCAACGAGAGCTTGAAGAGGCGGCCATGAGCGAGGAGGAGTCGCGAAGCTTTACCGGCACGCTCGACGGACTCTGAGTAACCATTTCGGCAAGCAATCGTCACCGATCGGTGACCAAGCGTGTTTATATTGCCCTGAATACTAGTGTGGCGGCAGTAGACCTGTGAGGCTAGGGGGAGCCGCCCGATGAACGGTCCTGTCTTGTCGGATGGCTGGCGGAAGAGCTCGTTCAGCGCAGCGGCAGGTGAGTGTGTCGAGTTCGCCAGGGGCGGGTCCGGAGAGATCATGATCCGAGACTCCAAGGACCCCGCGGGGCCAGCACTGGTCTTCACCCCCGGCGAGTGGCGGGCCTTCGCCAAGGGGGTTCGGAACGGCGGGTTCGACGTTTGACGGTGCCCGGCACGCAGGTAAAGGCCCTTCGTCAGGACGAAGGGCCTTGTTGTGTCCGGGAAGTGCCCCCCGGCTGCCACTTTGTGCACGAAAAGCAGTAGACTTCGGGCCGACAAGTTTGTGAAGGGGTTCACAAAGGAACGAAGGCGCGACACCCCAAGGCCTTCGAGCGTGTAGGACAGGACAGTCCAGTGACCGTGCCAGCAGCCCGACCTCAAGCGCAGGAGCTCGTCCCGGGAGAGCGAAGCCTACGGAGTGGCGCTGACGCGACCAGGGGCACAGCTGACGCTGATGTCATCGTCGTCGGCGCCGGACCTGCCGGCTCCGCGACCGCCTTCTACCTCGCCCAGGCCGGCCTCGACGTGCTGCTCCTGGAGAAGACCAGGTTCCCCCGCGAGAAGGTCTGCGGCGACGGCCTCACGCCGCGGGCGGTCAAACAGCTGCTCAACATGGGGGTCGACATCGACGCCCCCGGCTGGGTCAGGAACAAGGGCCTGCGCGTCGTGGGCGGTGGCCTGCGGTTCGAGCTCGACTGGCCCCAGCTGGAGCGGTTCCCCGACTTCGGGCTCGTACGCACCCGGCAGGATTTCGACCAGATCGTCGCGGCCACGGCGGTGAAGAGGGGCGCGCGCCTCATGGAGGGCGTCACCGTCACCGGCCCGGTGCTCGACGACCGCAGCGGCCATATCGTCGGCGTGACCACCAAGGACGGCCGTATGTTCCGCGCGCGCGTGGTCGTGGCCGCCGACGGCAACAGCACCCGCCTCGCCCTCGGCATGGGCCTGCACAAGCGCGAAGACCGCCCGATGGGCGTGGCCGTGCGCACCTATTTCGAAAGCCCCCGCCACGACGACGACTACCTGGAGACGTGGCTGGAGTTGTGGGACGGCGACACGCTGCTGCCCGGCTACGGCTGGGTGTTCGGCGTCGGCGACGGCACCGCCAACGTGGGGCTCGGCCTGCTCAACACCAGCGCCCAGTTCAAGCACATCGACTACCGCGACCTGCTCAGGCGCTGGTGCCGGTCGATGCCGGCCGACTGGGGCTTCACCGAGGACAACATGACGGCGCCCATCCGCGGCGCCGCGCTCCCGATGGCCTTCAACAGGCAGCCGCACTACACGCGCGGCCTGATGCTGGTGGGCGACTCCGGCGGCTCGATCAACCCGTTCAACGGCGAGGGCATCGCGTACGCCATGGAGACCGGCGAGATCGCCGCGGAGATCATCGCAAAGGCCCTCAGGGGCACCACTCCCGCGCAGCGCGAGCGGACCCTGCGGGCTTACCCCCGTGTGCTGAAAGACGCATACGGTGGTTACTTCACCCTTGGCAGATGGTTCGTCGAGGCGCTCGGGAAGCCGGGCGTGATGCGCTTCGGCACCAGGCACGGGCTTCCCCACCCGAGGCTGATGCGCTTCGCGCTCAAACTCCTTGGTAATCTCACCGACCGGCGAGGCGATGCGTCGGACAAGATCATAAACGCACTCTCGAAGGTCGCGCCACCAGCATGAATCTCAGAACTGACAGATCCGGCTGCGCGCCCGCGCGCGCGGCGACTCCAGAGGAGGCGTAGCGATGGACCTTTACGTGCCCATCCTGGTGCTCGCCGTTCTCGCGGGGGGCTTCGCGATCTTCTCGGTCGCCATCGCTCCCTTCACCGGCCCCAAGCGCTGGAACCGCGCCAAGCTTGACGCCTACGAATGCGGCATCGAGCCGACGCCCCAGCCGGTCGGTGGCGGACGGTTCCCGCTCAAATACATGGTCACGGCGATGCTCTTCATCGTCTTCGACATCGAGATCATCTTCCTCTATCCGTGGGCGGTCGCGTTCGCGCCGGAGCTGAACGACGCGGGCCGGACGATCGCCCCGGGGCTGGGGCTGTTCGCCCTGGTGGAGATGCTGCTGTTCATCGTCACCGTGCTCGTCGCCTACGCGTACGTGTGGCGCCGCAAGGGTCTGGACTGGGACTGAAAATGGGACTTGAAGAGAAACTCCCCAGCGGGTTCATCCTCAGCACCGTCGAGGCGGCCGCCGGATGGGCGCGGAAGAGCTCCGTGTGGCCGGCCACGTTCGGCCTCGCCTGCTGCGCCATCGAGCTGATGGCCACCGGTGGCCCCCACTACGACCTGGCGCGCTTCGGCATGGAGCGCGCTTCGGCGTCTCCTCGCCAGGCCGACCTCATGATCGTCGCCGGGCGGGTCTCGCAGAAGATGGCTCCCGTGCTGCGCCAGATCTACGACCAGATGGCCGAGCCCAAGTGGGTCATCTCCATGGGCGTGTGCGCCTCCAGCGGCGGCATGTTCAACAACTACGCCATCGTGCAGGGCGTCGACCACGTCGTGCCGGTCGACATCTACCTGCCCGGCTGCCCGCCGCGGCCCGAGATGCTGATCGACGCGATCGTGAAGCTGCACGACAAGATCCAGAACATGAAGTTCGGCGCGCACCGGGCCGAGCAGATCGACGAGCTCGAGCTGCAGGCGCTGCGTACGCTGCCGCTGATCGACCAGGGGGCATCGAAGTGACCTCGCCCGACAACCTCCCTGGCAGCCCGGACAGCGGGCAGACGCCTGAGGTCCAGGTCCCCGCGGTGCCCGAGGCGCCCGTCGCCAGGCGCGGCATGTTCGGGGCCGAGGACTCCGGCGACACCTCCGGCTACGGCGGCCTCGTCGTACGCCGGCAGCCCCAGGTCTCGACGCCCCGCCCGTACGGCGGCTACTTCGACGAGATCGTCGACGCGCTCGCGCTCGACGACGCGATCGAGCGGGTCGTCGTCGACCGCGGCGAGCTCACCCTGCACGTCAAGCGCGAGCGGCTGGTCGAGGTGTGCCAGAAGCTGCGTGACGACCCGGCGCTGCGCTTCGAGCTCTCGCTCGGCGTGTCCGGCGTGCACTACCCGCACCTGACGGGCGAGGAGCTGCACGCGGTCATCCACCTGTGCTCGATCACCTTCAACAGGCGCGTGCGCGTCGAGGCCGCCTGCCCCGACGACGACCCGCACATTCCATCCACGGTAGGCGTTTACCCTGGTCATGACTGGCATGAGCGGGAGACGTACGACTTCTTCGGCATCGTCTTCGACGGCCATCCGGGCCTGACCCGGATCATGATGCCGGACGACTGGGACGGCCACCCGCAGCGCAAGGACTATCCGCTGGGCGGCATCCCCGTCGAATACCGGGGCGCCACCATCCCCTCGCCCGATCAGAGGAGGTCGTACGCGTGAGCGAGCGTGTCGAGCTGAGCGTTGACGACCGGTGGGAGGAACACGCGTGAGCACGGCTTATGACGAGGCGACCGAGGGCAAGGTCTACTCGGTCACCGGGGCTGACTGGGACCAGGTCGTGTCCGGCGTGCGCGACTCGCAGGACGAGCGCCTGGTCGTCAACATGGGCCCGCAGCACCCGTCCACGCACGGCGTGCTGCGGCTGGTCCTGACCCTCGACGGTGAGACGGTCAACGAGGCGCGCGGCGTCATCGGCTACCTGCACACCGGCATCGAGAAGAACATGGAATACCGGACGTGGACGCAGGGCACCACGTTCGTGACCCGCATGGACTACCTCTCGCCGATCTTCAACGAGACCGCCTACTGCATGGGCGTGGAGAAGCTGCTCGGCATCGAGGACCGCATCCCTGACCGGGCGCAGGCCATCCGCGTGATGATGATGGAGCTCAACCGCATCGCCTCGCACCTGGTGGCCATGGGCACGTTCGGCATGGAGCTGGGCGCGACCACGCCGTTCCTGTTCGGCTATCGCGACCGCGAAATGGTCATGGACCTGTTCGAGTACATCACCGGCCTGCGCATGAATCACGCCTACATCCGGCCGGGCGGCGTGAGCGTCGACCTGCCCGCGGGCGCGGTCGACAAGGTCGGCGAGTTCCTCAAGGAGATGCCCAAGCGGATCAAGGACATCCGCAAGCTCCTCGACGAGAACCCGGTCTACGTCCGCCGCACCCAGGACGTCGCCTACCTCGACCTGACCGGCTGCATGGCGCTGGGCATCACCGGCCCGATCCTGCGCGCCGCGGGCCTGCCGTGGGACCTGCGCAAGTCGCAGCCCTACTGCGGCTACGAGACGTACGAGTTCGACGTCCCCACCGAGCGTGGTTGCGACGTCTACTCGCGCTATCTCGTCCGGATGAAGGAGATGGAGGAGTCCCTCAAGATCGTCGAGCAGGCGCTCGACCGCATCGCGGGGCCGCTCAAGGGCGACCCGGTGATGATCGAGGACAAGAAGATCGGCTGGCCCGCGCAGCTCGCGCTCGGCCCCGACGGGTTCGGTAACTCGCCCGACCACATCGCCCACATCATGGGCACCTCGATGGAGGCCCTCATCCACCACTTCAAACTGGTGACCGAGGGTTTCAGGGTGCCGGCCGGGCAGGCGTACGCCAGCATCGAGTCGCCCAAGGGCGAGCTCGGCGCGCACGTGGTCAGCGACGGAGGCACCCGCCCCTACCGCGTGCATTTCCGCGAGCCGTCCTTCTGCAACCTGCAGAGCTTCCCCGCGATGGCCGAGGGCGGCCAGGTCGCCGACGTGATCGCCGCGGTGGCATCTATCGACCCCGTCATGGGAGGTGTGGACCGGTGACCTATTCACCGGATGTCCGTGAGCGTCTGGAACGGGACGCCAAGGAGATCATCGGGCGCTACCCGAAGACGCGGTCGGCGCTGCTGCCGCTACTCCACCTCGTGCAGTCGGAGGACGGCTACGTCTCCGACGACGGGCAGGAGTTCTGTGCCGAGATGCTGGGCATCAGCAAGGCCGAGGTCACCGGCGTCGTGACCTTCTACACCATGTACAAGCGCAAGCCGGTCGGCGACTATCACGTCGGCGTCTGCATCAACGCGCTGTGCGCGGTCATGGGCGGCGACCAGATCTGGGAGGAGCTGTCGGAGCACGTCGGCGTCGGCCACGACGAGGCGACCCCCGACGGCAAGGTCTCGCTGGAGCGCGTGGAGTGCAACGCGGCCTGCGACTTCGCCCCCGTCATGATGGTCAACTGGGAGTTCTTCGACAACCAGACGCCCGAGTCGGCCAAGCAGCTCGTCGACGACCTGCGCGACGGCAAGGACGTGCGGCCCACGCGCGGCCCGAAGAAGCTCTGCACCTTCAAGGCGGCCTCGCGCGTGCTCGCGGGCCTGCCCGACGGCCTGGCCGGCGACGGCCCGTCGGCCGCGGGCCCCTCGCTGGAGGGCCTGAAGGTCGCCAAGGCCAACGGATGGAAGGCCCCTGAGGCATGAGCACTCTCACCCCGGTCCTGACCGCGAAGTGGGACCAGCCCGACTCCTTCACCCTCGACGGCTACGGCGAATATGAGGCGGCCAAGAAGGCGCTGGGCATGGAGCCCGACGCCGTCATCCAGGCCGTCAAGGACTCCGGGCTGCGCGGCCGCGGCGGCGCGGGCTTCCCGACTGGCATGAAGTGGGGTTTCATCCCGCAAGGGGATGGTAAACCGCACTATCTCGTCGTCAACGCCGACGAGTCGGAGCCGGGCACCTGCAAGGACATCCCGCTGATGATGGCCAACCCGCACGCGCTGGTCGAGGGCGTCATCATCACGTCGTATGCGATCCGGGCCAATCACGCCTTCATCTATGTGCGCGGCGAGGTGCTGCACGTGATCAGGCGGGTGCAGGCGGCCGTGCGGGAGGCGTACGAGAAGGGTTATCTCGGCACCGACATCCTCGGCTCCGGATATGACCTGGAGCTGGTCGTGCACAGCGGCGCCGGTGCCTACATCTGCGGCGAGGAGACGGCGCTGCTCGACTCGCTCGAAGGCTTCAGGGGTCAACCGCGACTCAAGCCTCCGTTCCCGGCCGTGGCAGGTCTCTACGCCTCGCCCACTGTGGTGAACAACGTGGAGTCGATCGCCAGTGTTCCCTCCATCATCGGCAACGGAGCCGACTGGTTCGCCGGGATGGGCACCGAGAAGTCCAAGGGCTTCGGCATCTTCTCGCTGAGCGGCCACGTCACCCGGCCCGGCCAGTACGAAGCGCCGCTCGGCATCACGCTGCGCGAGCTGCTCAGCATGGCCGGCGGCATCCGCGCCGGGCACCAGATCAAGTTCTGGACCCCGGGCGGCTCCTCCACGCCGATTTTCACCGACGAGCACCTCGACGTGCCGCTCGACTTCGAGGCGGTCGGCGCCAAGGGCTCGATGCTCGGCACCCGCGCCCTGCAGATCTTCGACGAGACCACCTGCGTGGTCCGTACGGTGCTGCGCTGGACGGAGTTCTACGCCCACGAGTCGTGCGGCAAGTGCACCCCGTGCCGCGAGGGCACCTACTGGCTCAAGCAGGTGCTCAAGCGGCTGGAGGCGGGCCAGGGCACCGAGGACGACCTGGCCACGATCACCGACATCGCGGACAACATCCTGGGCCGGTCGTTCTGCGCGCTGGGCGACGGCGCCACCAGCCCGATCCACTCCTCAGTGAAGTACTTCCGCGATGAGTACCTCAAGCACTTCGAGATCGGCGGCTGCCCGTTCGACCCGAAGAAGTCCACTCTCTGGGGTGAGCAGTGACCGTCGTAGAGACAGAAACGAACCTGGTGACCCTGACCATCGACGGGTTCCAGGTCAGTGTCCCCAAGGGCACTCTGATCATCAGGGCCGCCGAGCTGCTGGGCATCCAGATCCCGCGGTTCTGCGACCACCCGCTGCTCGACCCGGCGGCCAACTGCCGGCAGTGCCTGGTCGACATCCCCGACGCGGGCAACGGCCGCGGCTTCCCGAAGCCGCAGCCGTCGTGCGCGATCGAGGTCGCCGAGGGCATGGTGGTGCAGACGCAGCTCACTTCGCCGGTCGCCGAGAAGGCGCAGCGCGCGGCCATGGAGTTCCTGCTGCTGAACCACCCGCTCGACTGCCCGGTCTGCGACAAGGGCGGTGAGTGCCCGCTGCAGAACCAGGCCATGTCCAACGGCCGCGGTGAGTCCCGGTTCCAGGAGCAGAAGCGCACCTTCCCCAAGCCGCTGCCGCTGTCGACGCAGGTGCTGCTCGACCGCGAGCGCTGCGTGCAGTGCGCGCGCTGCATCCGCTTCTCCGACCAGATCGCCGGCGACCCGCTCATCGAGTTCTTCGAGCGCGGGGCCAAGGAGCAGGTGCGCACGGCCGACGGCAAGCCGTTCAACTCCTACTTCTCCGGCAACACGGTGCAGATCTGCCCGGTCGGCGCGCTGACCGGCGCCGCCTACCGGTTCAGGGCCCGCCCGTTCGACCTGGTCTCCACGCCGAGCGCGTGCGAGCACTGCGCCTCCGGCTGCAGCATGCGCACCGACCACCGGCGCGGCCGGGTCACCCGCCGCCTGGCGGGCAACGACCCGCAGGTGAACGAGGAGTGGAACTGCGACAAGGGCCGCTGGGCGTTCACCTACGCGCAGCAGCCCGACCGGCTGAAGACGCCGCTGGTCCGCAACGAGGAGGGCGCGCTCGTACCCGCCTCGTGGCCGGAGGCGCTGTCGGTGGCCGCCGAGGGCCTGGCCAGGGCACGCGGCAAGGCCGGAGTGCTGGTCGGCGGCCGGGCCACGGTCGAGGACTCCTACGCCTACGCCAAGTTCGCCAGGATCGCCCTGGGCAGCAACGACATCGACTTCCGCGCCAGGCCGCACTCCGCCGAGGAGGCGCAGTTCCTGGCCCACACGGTGGCCGGCAAGGGCATCGAGATCAGCTACGCCGACCTCGAGAACGCCCCGCACGTGTTGCTCGTCGGGTTCGAGCCCGAGGAGGAGTCGCCGATCGTCTTCCTGCGCCTGCGTAAGGCGTGGATGAAGAAGGGGCTCAAGGTCACCGCCATCGCGCCGTTCGCCACGCCCGGCCTGGTCAAGATGGGCGGCACGCTCATCCGCACCGCTCCCGGGGCCGAGGCCGACGCCATCGGGGACCTGCTCGGCACGCTGGCCGAGGGCACGATCGTGCTCGCGGGCGAGCGCCTGGCCACCGTGCCGGGCGCGCTCTCCGCCCTGATACGGCTGGCCAACGTCTCCGACGCCCGGCTCGCCTGGGTCCCGCGCAGGGCCGGCGAGCGCGGCGCGGTCGAGGCGGGCGCGCTGCCCAACCTGCTGCCGATCGGCCGCCCGGTCGACGACGAGACCGCCAGGGCCGAGGTCGCCAGGGCGTGGAACGTGGCCTCGCTGCCCGCCACACCGGGCCGCGACACCGCCGGCATCCTCGCCGCCGCCCACGAGGGCGAGCTGGACGCGCTGGTCGTCGGCGGCGTCGACCCCTACGATCTGCCCGACCCCGCGGCGGCGCTCGACGCGCTCGAGCGCACGCCGTTCATCGTCAGCCTGGAGATCCGCGCCAGCGCCGTCACCGACCGCGCCGACGTGGTGCTGCCCGTCGCCGCCGTCCAGGAGAAGGGCGGCACGTTCGTCAACTGGGAGGGCAGGGGCCGCTCGTTCGAGGCGCCGCTCAAGGTGCCCGGCCTGCAGTCCGACCTCGCGGTGATCGGCAACCTGGCCGACCGGATGGACGTGCACCTCGGCCTGCCCGACGCCAAGGCCGTGCGGCGGGAGCTGTCGGGGCTGGGCGCCTGGCGCGGCAGCCGCGTCACCGCCCCGCACACCGCCACCCGCGCCCAGGTCGCCCCGGCGGCCGGCGAGGCCCTGCTGGCCACCTGGCACCTGCTGCTCGACGAGGGCAGGCTGCAGGACGGCGAGCCCTACCTCGCGGGCACCGCTCGTGAGGCCGAGGCGCTGGTCTCCGCGGTCACCGCCGCCGAGATCGGCGTCGTCGGCGGCGACAAGCTCGTCATCGGCGGCTCGGGGGCCGACACCGTCACGCTGCCGGTGCGCGTCGCCGACCTGCCGGAACGCGTGGTCTGGGTGCCGGCCAACTCCGGCGGCTGCTCGGTCACGCGTGACCTGAGTGCGGTGGCCGGCGACATCGTCACGATCGGGAGCGCCTCATGATGCACCTTCTCGCGGCCGATCCCACCCTCGCCGACTTCGGCAAGGACCCGCTGTGGATCACCATCATCAAGGCCGTGATGTTGTTCCTCTTCCTGATGCTGGGCGTCCTGTTCGGCGTCTGGTACGAGCGCAAGCTGATCTCGCGGATGCAGCACCGCTACGGCCCCAACCGGGCCGGCAAGTTCGGCCTGCTGCAGTCCGTGGCCGACGGCCTGAAGATGGGCCTGAAGGAGGACCTCTTCCCGCGGACCGTCGACAAGGTCCTCTACCTGCTGGCGCCGGTCATCATGGTGGTGCCGGCGTTCCTGGCCTTCTCGATCGTGCCGTTCGCGCCGATGGTCAACCTGTTCGGCGTGCAGACGCCGTTGCAGCTGGTCGATCTGCCGGTGGCGGTGCTGTTCATGCTGGCCATGGGCGCGGTCTCGGTTTATGGCGTGGTGCTGGCCGGGTGGTCGTCGCGCTCGCCGTACGCGCTGCTGGGCGGGTTGCGGTCGGCGGCCCAGGTGGTCTCGTACGAGATCGCCATGGGGTTGTCGTTCGTGGCCATCTTCCTGTTCGCGGGCACGCTGTCGACGTCGGAGATCGTCAAGGCGCAGGAGCAGACGTGGTTCGCGGTGTTGCTGATCCCGTCGTTCCTGATCTACGTGGTCTGCATGTTCGGCGAGGCCGCGCGCATTCCGTTCGACCTGCCCGAGGGCGAGGGCGAGCTGGTCGGCGGGTTCCAGACCGAATATTCCTCGTCGCTGAAGTTCGCTCTCATCATGATGGGCGAATATCTGCACACGTTCACCGCCTCCGCTATCGCGGTGACGTTGTTCCTGGGCGGCTGGCGGGCGCCGTGGCCGATCTCGTTGTGGGACGGTGCGAACGTCGGCTGGCTGCCGGTGCTGTGGTTCTTCATCAAGTTCGTGCTGACCTTCAGTTTCATCGTGTGGGTGCGTGCCTCGCTGCCGCGCGTCCGTTACGACCAGCTCATGGCGTTGGGCTGGAAGGTGCTGATCCCGGTGAACCTGGCGTGGATCCTGCTGGTGGCCGCGGTGCGCAACGTCGTGATCAACGAGGGCGACAGGATGATCGGCATCGGCCTCGGCGCGGTGATCGTCATCGGGGCGCTGGCCATCTGGATGCGGTTCGACACCGTCAACCAGCGGCGCAGGGAGGCCAGGAAGGCGCAGGTGGAGGCCGAGTTCGAGGAACTGTCCAAGGAGCCGGTGGCGGGCGGCTTCCCGGTGCCGCCGCTCGATCTGCCGCACTACCACGGGGTGCAGCACAAGGAGATTCCCAGTGGGACTAACTGATTGGCTGAACCCCGTCAAGGGTTTCGGGGTCACCTTCCATACGATGTTCAAGAAGCCGGTCACGACCAACTACCCGGAGGAGAAGAGGCCGACAGCCCCGCGCTTCCACGGGCGGCACCAGCTCAACCGCTGGCCTGACGGGCTGGAGAAGTGCATCGGGTGCGAGCTGTGCGCCTGGGCGTGTCCGGCCGACGCGATCTACGTCGAGGGCGCGGACAACACCGACGAGGAGCGCTTCTCGCCGGGCGAGCGTTACGGGCGCACGTACCAGATCAACTATCTGCGGTGCATCCTGTGCGGCCTGTGCATCGAGGCCTGCCCGACCCGCGCGCTCACCATGACGAACGAGTACGAGCTCGCCGACAGCAGCCGCGAGAGCCTCATCTACACCAAGGAGATGCTCCTCGCCCCCCTGACCCAGGGCATGGAGCAGCCTCCGCACCCGATGCGGCTCGGCGAGACCGAAGAGGACTACTACCGCCTGGGACGGACCAATGGGTGAGACCATCACTTTCTGGGTGCTCGCCGTCGTCTCCGTCGGCGCCGCGCTCGGCATGGTCTTCAACCGGAAGGCCGTCTACTCCGCGCTGATGCTCGGCACCGTGATGCTCTGCCTGGCCGTCCTGTACGCCGTGCAGGACGCGCCCTTCCTGGCCGCAGTGCAGATCATCGTCTACACCGGCGCGATCATGATGTTGTTCCTGTTCGTGCTCATGCTCGTCGGCGTGGACTCGTCGGACTCCTTCGTCGAGACGCTGAAGGGCCAGCGTTTCTGGGCCTCCATCGCGGCGCTCGGCTTCGTGACGCTGATCGTCCTCGCCGTCGGCAACGCGGTCTTCGCCGACCCGGCGGGTCTGGCGCAGGCCACGGCGCAGGGCGGCTACATCCGCTCCATCGCGCTGCTGCTGTTCACCAAGTACGTCTTCGCGTTCGAGATCACCTCGGCGCTGCTGATCACCGCCGCGCTCGGCGCGATGGTGCTGGCGCACCGCGAGCAGCTCACCGAGAAGGCCACGCAGAAGGACCTCTCCCGCGCCCGGTTCCTCGGCGACCGCCCGTCGCCGCTGCCCGGCCCCGGCACCTACGCCAGGAACAACGCCATCGACATGCCGGCGCTGCTGCCTGACGGGTCGGTCGCGGAGACCTCGGTCAACCGCTACATCGCGCGCTACGACGTCGAGCACGGCCACCTGCCCGAGGACCCCAAACTCGCCGCGGCCATCAAGCACCGGGCCGATGACGAGGGCTCGGAGAGCGGCGACGCGGAGAGCAACGCCGATGAGAGCAACGGGGTGACCAAGTGACCACGCACTACCTGATCCTTTCGGGGCTGCTGTTCGCCATCGGCGCGTTGGGCGTGCTCGTCCGGCGCAACGCGATCGTGGTGTTCATGTGCGTGGAGCTCATGCTCAACGCCTGCAACCTCGCCTTCGTCACCTTCTCCAGGCAGGTCGGCAACCTGGAAGGCCAGATCATCGCGTTCTTCGTGATGGTGGTGGCCGCGGCCGAGGTCGTCGTCGGCCTGGCCATCATCGTGACGATCTTCCGAACCCGCAGGTCCGCGTCCGTCGACGACGCCAACCTGCTGAAGTACTAAGAGGTGACTGGTGGAATCTCAAATCGCTGAGATCGCCCAGCACACCGGCGGCGTGATCGGACTGTCCTGGCTGATGATCGCCTTCCCGCTCGTCGGGGCGTTCGTCCTGCTGGTGTTCGGCCGGTTCACGAACCGCTGGGGCCATCTGCTGGGCGTGGCCATGTCCCTCGCCTCGTTCGCCGTGGCGGTGCTGGGGTTCTTCGAGCTGATCGGGTTCGGGGAGGAGGAACGCCGGCGGGCCGTGCATCTCTACGAGTTCATCCCGGGCATGGCCGATATGGGGTTGCTGATCGACCCGCTGTCGATCAGCTTCGCCCTGTTGATCACCGGTGTGGGCTCGCTGATCCACATCTACTCGATCGGCTACATGTCGCACGACGAGCACCGGCGCAGGTTCTTCGCCTACCTGAACCTGTTCGTGGCCGCGATGCTCCTGCTGGTGCTGGCCGACAACTACGTGGGCCTGTTCATCGGCTGGGAGGGTGTCGGCCTGGCGTCGTACCTGCTGATCGGGTTCTGGCAGTTCAAGCCGTCGGCGGCCACCGCGGCGAAGAAGGCGTTCGTCGTCAACCGCGTCGGCGACTTCGGCCTGCTGGTCGGCATGTTCGTCATCTGGACCACGTTCGGGACGCTCACGTTCCAGGGCCTCGGCGAGCAGATCACGCCCGGCACCGAGAACGGCACCATGCTGGCCATCGGCCTGCTGCTGCTCCTCGGCGCGTGCGGCAAGTCGGCGCAGTTGCCGCTGCAGTCCTGGCTCCTCGACGCCATGGAGGGCCCGACCCCCGTGTCGGCTCTGATCCACGCCGCGACCATGGTCACCGCCGGCGTCTACCTCGTGGTGCGCTCGGGGGCGTTCTTCTTCCCCGAGGGCTCGGGGGCCGCGCTCGCCGTGGCCATCGTCGGCGCAGCTACGCTGCTGGCCGGAGCGATCATCGGTTGCGCGAAGGACGACATCAAGAAGGGCCTGGCCGGCTCGACGATGTCGCAGATCGGCTACATGATGCTCGGCGCGGGCCTCGGCCCCGCGGGCTACGCGTTCGCGATCGGCCACCTGATCACGCACGGCTTCTTCAAGGCCGACCTGTTCCTCGGCGCCGGCTCGGTCATGCACGGCATGAACGACGAAGTGGACATGCGGAAGTACGGCGGGCTGCGCACGTTCATGCCCATCACCTTCGCCACGTTCTTCATCGGCTACCTGGCGATCATCGGGTTCCCGCTGCTGTCCGGCTACTTCACCAAGGACGGCATCATCGAGACCGCGGTGCACCACCAGCCGGTGCTGGGCTGGCTGGCCGTGCTGGGCGCGGGCATCACCGGCTTCTACATGTCGCGGATGGTCTTCATGACCTTCTTCGGCGAGAAGCGCTGGGCCGACGACGCCCACCCGCACGAGTCCCCGTCCGTCATGACCATCCCGCTGATGGTCCTGTCGCTCGGCGCGCTCGGCCTGGGCGCCTACCTCGTGCTGAGCAACCGGCTGATGCTGTTCCTCGCCCCGGCGGTCGGCCGGCCTGAGGAACTGCCCGCCTTCCACTTCACCAGCACCCCCGGCCTGGCGACCCTGGCGCTCGTCGCGGTCGGCGCGGCCTTCGCGTGGATGAAGTACGGCCGGGCCGAGGTTCCGTCCGTGCAGCCGCGCGGCTCCTTCCTCACCACGTTCGCCCGGCGCGACCTGTACGGTGACGCGCTCAACGAGTCGCTCTTCATGCGTCCCGGCCAGTGGCTGACCCGCCTCGCGGTGTTCTTCGACAACCGCGGCATCGACGGGCTGGTCAACGGTCTGGCGGCGGGCATCGGCGGCAGCTCCGGGCGCCTGCGGCGGATCCAGACGGGCTTCGCCAGAACGTACGCGCTGTCCATCCTGATCGGTGCCGCCCTGCTGACCGGCGCCCTGCTCCTCGTTGGGAACATCTGATGTCACCCTGGCTCCCGATACTCATGGCGGTGCCCGTGGTGGGCGCCATCGTGGTGGCCCTGCTTCCCAAGGGCAGTGACAAGCTGGCCAAGCAGGTCACGCTGCTGGTCTCGCTGGCGGTGCTGGTCCTGACGGGCGTCATGGCCGCCGGGTTCAAGCCGTCGGGCGAGCGCTTCCAGTTCGTCGCCGAGTACGACTGGATCCCGAGCTTCGGCGTGAAGTTCGGGGTCGGCGTCGACGGCGTTGCGCTCGTGCTGATCGCGCTCTCCGCGGTGCTGGTGCCGATCGTGGTGCTGGCCTCGTGGCACGACGCCGACGGCGTCAAGACCGCCGACGGCACGCTCATCACGCCTAAACGGTCGGTGAAGACGTACTTCTCGCTGCTGCTGGTGCTGGAGACGATGATGATCGGCGTCTTCGCGGCGACCGACATCTTCCTGTTCTACGTCTTCTTCGAAGCCATGCTGATCCCGATGTACTTCATGATCGGCTCGTACGGCGGCGCCCAGCGGTCCTACGCGGCCGTGAAGTTCCTGCTGTACTCGCTGTTCGGCGGCCTGCTCATGCTGGTCGCGGTCATCGGGCTGTACGTGGTCGCGGGCAAGCAGACGTTCATGTTCCCCGAACTCGTCGGGGCCATCCAGGACCCGACGATGCAGAAGTGGCTCTTCGGCGGGTTCTTCATCGCGTTCGCGATCAAGGCGCCGCTGTGGCCGGTGCACACGTGGCTGCCCGACGCGGCCGCCCAGGCTCCGGCTGGGGCCGCCGTGCTGCTGGTCGGCGTGCTGGACAAGGTCGGCACGTTCGGCATGCTCCGCTTCTGCCTGGAGTTGTTCCCCGACGCGGCCAAGACGTTCACGGTGCCGATCATCGTGCTGGCGGTCATCAGCATTATCTACGGCGCCATCGTGGCCATCGGGCAGACCGACATGAAGCGGCTCATCGCGTACACGTCGATCTCGCACTTCGGGTTCATCGTCATGGGCGTGTTCGCCATGTCCTCGGTCGCCCAGTCCGGCGCGGCCCTCTACATGGTCAACCACGGCTTCGCCACCGGCGCGCTGTTCCTGGCCGCCGGGTTCCTGATCGCCAGGCGCGGCTCGCCGTTCATCGGCGACTACGGAGGCGTGCAGAAGGTCGCGCCGGTGCTCGCGGGCTTCTTCCTCGTCGCCGGTCTGGCCGGGCTCTCGCTGCCGGGCCTGTCGTCCTTCGTGAGCGAGTTCATGGTCATGATCGGCACGTACTCGAGCCAGGCCCACGGCTCGGGAGCGCTGACGGCGGCCGCGATCGTCTCCGCGGTGGCCGTGATCCTGGCGGCCGTCTACATCCTGTGGATGGTGCAGCGGGCCCTGAACGGCCCGACCGCCGAGCCGGTCAAGCCCTTCAAAGACCTGAACGCCCGCGAGGTCTGGGTGCTGGCTCCGCTGGTCGCCCTCATCATCGGGTTCGGTTTCTTCCCCAAGCCGCTGCTCGACGTGATCAACCCGTCAGTGCAACAGACGCTGACCAACGTGGGCGTACCCACCTCCACCATCGCTGAGAAGGGGACAGGTCAGTGAACTCCATCCCAGCGCCGACGATCGAGTACGGCACGCTCGCGCCGCTGCTGGTGGTCTTCGGCGCGGCCGTCATCGGCGTGCTCGTCGAGGCCTTCGCGCCGCGCTACCTGCGCAAGGCGATCCACGTGCCGCTCACCCTGCTCAGCCTGGCCGGCGCGTTCGCGCTGGTCCTCGTGCAGGTCTTGCGTGGCCAGGTGTCCACCACGGCCTCCGCCGTGGGCGCGCTCGCGGTGGACGGGCCCTCGCTGTTCATCTGGGGCGTCATCCTCGTCCTGTCGTTCGTCTGCGTGCTGCTCATCAACGACGAGGGTCACTTCGTCGCCTCGGCCGCGGCCGTGCCGGGCAGTGCCGACGAGGAGGAGGCCGAGTCCACGGGCGGCGGCCACACCGAGGTCTACCCGCTGGTCCTGTTCGCCGTGGGCGGCATGCTGCTGTTCCCCGCCTCGCACGACCTGCTGATGATGTTCGTGGCCCTTGAGGTCATGTCGCTGCCGCTCTACCTGCTGTGCGGCCTGGCCCGCCGGCGTCGCCTGCTGTCGCAGGAGGCGTCCATGAAGTACTTCCTGCTGGGCGCGTTCTCCTCGGCGTTCTTCCTGTACGGCACCGCGATGATCTATGGCTACGCGGGCACCGTCTCGCTGCCGGGTATCAACCAGGCCCTGGCCAACGGCGCCGCGCTCGATCCGCTGCTGATGATCGGGCTCGCGATGCTGGGCGTCGGCCTGATGTTCAAGATCGGTGCGGCTCCGTTCCAGGCCTGGAAGCCTGACGTCTACCAGGGTGCTCCCACGCCGATCACCGCTCTGATGGCCTCCGGCACGCTCGTCGCGGCCGTGGGAGCCGTGCTGCGGTTGTTCTGGGTGGGTCTGGGCAACCTCGACTGGAACTGGCGGCCGGTCATCTGGGGTGTCGCCGCGCTCACCATGATCGTCGGCTCGATCCTGGCGATCACGCAGACCGACATCAAGCGCATGCTCGCCTACTCGTCCATCGCGCACGCGGGTTTCCTGCTCGTCGGCGTGATGGCCACGTTCGGCACCGCCGCGCAGAACGCGAGTTCGCTGAAGGCGATCCTGTTCTACCTGGCGGTCTACGGCATCACCACGGTCGGCGCGTTCGCGGTCGTCACGCTGGTACGCGACCCGGGCGGCGAGGCGGGGCACCTGTCGCGCTGGGCCGGGCTCGGCAAGCGTGCGCCGATGCTGGCCGGTGTGTTCGCCTTCTTCCTGCTGGCCTTCGCCGGCATCCCGCTGACCAGCGGCTTCTTCGGCAAATATGCCGTGTTCGCGGCCGCGCTGGACAGCGGCACGCAGCCTGGCGACTCGATGGGCGGCTGGATGGCGGCGCTGGTGGTCGTGGGCGTCGTGGCCTCGGCGATCGCGGCGTTCTTCTACGTCCGCGTGATCGTGCTGATGTTCTTCAGCGAGCCCTCGGCCGACGGCCCGGCGATCGCGGTGCCCAGTATGGGAACCGTGGCCGTCATCGGCGTCTCCCTGCTCGTTACCGTAGGGGTGGGGCTCTACCCGGAGTCCGTGCTCGGTGTTGCTGACGACGCTGCTCGCAGCCTGTTCATTAGATAAGGGGATCCCGTATGTCCGCGCCTCCCGTGGTTGACCTTCCCATTGAGGACGAGCGGTTGGCGCAGGACGTGGCCAACGGACTGGCCGCGGTCGAGAAGCTGCTGCGCTCGTCCGTGGAGAGCCAGGACGCCTTCGTCACGGAGGCGTCCAGGCACCTCATCGAGGCAGGTGGCAAGCGGTTCAGGACGCTAATGGTGTTGCTGGCCGCGCAGTTCGGCGACCCGTCAGCGCCGGGTGTGGTGCCCGGCGCGGTCGTGATCGAGCTGACCCACCTGGGTTCGCTCTACCACGACGACGTCATGGACGAGGCCCCGGTGCGCCGGGGCTCTCCCTCCGCCAACGCCCGGTGGGACAACACCGTGGCGATCCTCACCGGCGACTACCTGTTCGCGCAGGCCTCCGACATCCTGGCCGACCTGGGCCCCGAGCTGATCCGCGTCCAGGCCCAGACGTTCTCCCGCCTCGTCCAGGGGCAGATCCGCGAGACCATCGGCCCGCGCGACGACGAGGACCCGGTCGGCCACTATCTCAGCGTGCTGGCCGACAAGACGGGCTCGCTGATCGCCGCGTCGGGCCGCTTCGGCGCGCTGCTTTCCGGGGCTCCCGCCGACGTGGAGGAGCGGCTCAGCCGCGCGTGCGAGGCCATCGGGGTGGCCTGGCAGCTCGGCGACGACCTGCTCGACGTGGCCTCCAGCGGGGCTGAGTCGGGCAAGACGCCGGGCACCGACCTGCGCGAGGGCGTCAGGACCCTTCCGGTCCTGTACGCGCTGGCCTCAGGGGAGGCGTCCCGGCTGACCTCGCTGCTGTCGGGGCCGCTCGCCGAGGACGAGGTCGAGGAGGCGTTGACGCTGCTGCGGGCGCATCCCGGGATGGCGCGGGCGCGGGCGGAGCTGGAGTCGTGGGTGGACCAGGCCCGTGCCGACATTTTCGGCCTTCCCGACATCCCCGCCAAGAACGCATTTTTGGCGCTATGCGACTACGTGGTGGAGCGCAGCGGCTGATCGCCCGCCGGATCGTCTGCCGGATCGTCTGATTGGGCGGCCGATTGGGCGGCCGTTCGCCTGACCCGGGCGGCCGCACGCGCCGTCCGGAGACTGTCGTACGTGAAGACCGCCAGCGCCACCCAGACGATCGCGAAGCCGATCCACCGGCTGGGCGGCATGACCTCCTGCACGATCAGCACGCCGCACGCGAACTGCAGGATCGGCGCGATGTACTGCAGCAGCCCGATGGTGCTCAACGGCACCCTGATGGCCGCCGCCCCGAAGCAGATCAGCGGCACGGCCGTGACCAGCCCTCCGCTCGCCAGCAGCACCGCGTGCCAGACGCCCTCTGTCCCGAACGTCGCCGTGCCGGTGCCCTGCAGGAAGAGCAGGTAGCCGAGGGCCGGCAGGAGCAGGATCAGCGTCTCCACGGCCAGGCTCTCGGTCGCCGCCACGTTGGCCCGCTTTTTGACCAGCCCGTACGCGCCGAAGCTCATCCCCAGCGTGAGCGCGATCCACGGCGGCCGGCCGTAGTCGACCGTCAGCACGAGCACGGCCAGCGCCCCGAACCCGACCGCCGCCCACTGCAACGGCCGCAGCCGCTCCCGCAGCAACACCACCCCGAACAGCACGTTGACGAGAGGGCTGATGAAGTATCCCAGGGCGCTCTCGACCACGTGCCCGGTGTTGACCGCGTAGATGTAGGTGCCCCAGTTGATGGTGATCACGACGGCGGCGAGGCTCAGCAGGCCGCGTTTCCCCGGCCGGCGGGCCAACTCCCTGAACCACGACCAGTGCCTGCGCACGGCCAGCACGGCGACGACGGCGACCAGCGACCACGCCATGCGGTGCGCCAGGATCTCCACGGCGCCCGAGGGTTTCAGCAGGGGCCAGTAGAGCGGAAACAGGCCCCACATGGTGTAGGCGGCGATCCCGAACAGTACGCCACGCCGAAGGTCAGGCATGTACTTCAGTTTCGGGCATTACCACCCTTAAACACAAACCTGTTCCTCTATAGGGAATTATTCAGGAGCCCTTAAGTGTTGGCGCGTATGTAAGCTGAGGGAAGACCTCTGGAGGTGCGTTATGGGCTGGCTGTTCGGCGGCAACAAGACATCGATGGTCCGACCGGAGGACACCCTGCCGGGGCGCGCGGAGCCTATCCCCGTGCCGGACCGCCACGCCGTCCTCGACGCCCCCCTCGCCCCGCCGTACACACCGGGGCTGGAGGTCGCCGACTTCGGCCTCGGCTGCTTCTGGGGCGCCGAGCGCACGTTCTGGCAGACCCCGGGCGTCGTCACGACGGCCGTCGGCTACCAGGGCGGCCACACCCCCAACCCGACGTACGACGAGGTCTGCAGCGGCCTCACCGGGCACGCGGAGGTCGTCAGGGTCGTCCTCGACCCGGCGAAGGTGTCGTACGAAGAGCTCCTCAAGATCTTCTGGGAGGCTCACGACCCGACGCAGGGCATGCGCCAGGGCAACGACGTCGGCACCCAATATCGTTCGGCCATCTACTACCACTCCCCGGAGCAGCAGAAGGCCGCCGAGACGTCGCGTGACGCCTACCAGAAGGTGCTGAAGCAGGCCGGGTACGCCGACATCACAACCGAGCTCGCCCCCGCCGGCCCCTTCTACTTCGCCGAGGACTATCACCAGCAATACCTGTACAAAGTGCCCAATGGGTACTGCGGGATCGGTGGCACGGGCGTCGCCTGCCCGGTCGGGCTCACGTCCGGCGAGGTGTAGGGCCGCGGGAGCCGTGGACACCGGTCTCGAGGGCTTCCTTGTTGCCTCCTGTGTCCGCTGAAGTAGCTATGGGTAGTTGTGGCATCACTTCGGGCGGTCAAAATTCTGCGATCGGATCGGGGAGTCCTGCTGCCATAGCATCGTTGCTATGGTCTGGGGTAGCGTAGGGCTGGAACCGGAAGTTCGGGAGTGGCTGGAGAAGCTTTCGGCAGAGTCGTTCGCGCGAGCGGCTTTCTATGTCGATCTGCTGGCGGCGGAAGGCCCGCTGCTGGGAGAGCCGTACACGCGACAGCTCGATGGCAAGCTGCGCGAGCTGCGGTTCTACCTTGATGATCTGACAATGCGGATCAGCTACTGGATCGCTTCGGATCGGCGGATCATCCTTCTGACTGTTTTCCGCAAAACACGAATGAGGGAAGATCGAGAAGTGGAGCGGGCGCGGCGGGCGTTGTCCCGTTGCAAGGACGAGGCGCACTCGGTGGACGAGGAGTGATGATGACCGAGCGGACCGATTGGGCTGATCTTCGTGACCGACGACTGTCCGAGCCCAGGGCGGCCGAGGCGTACGATGCGGCTCGTCTCGCCTTCGAACTCGGTCGGGCAGTACGACAGATGCGCGAATCTCGCGGGTGGAGCCAGAGTGAGCTGGCTCGTGCGGCTGGCATGACGCAGTCAGCGGTGGCCCGTTTCGAAGGAGGAGGTACCGTGCCGACGCTGCCGGTCCTCGAGCGACTGGCCAGGGCTCTGGGCGCCGAGCTGGAGGTGCGAATCAGTCCACGTGCTCCCGCGGCCTGAGCCTGATTTATCGCGCGAGATGAAGTGCTACCACCAGCAATATCTCTACAAAGTGCCCAATGGCTACTGCGGCATCGGCGGCACCGGAGTCTCCTGTCCGGTCGCAAGATGTCCGCATCAAGGGTGATCGCCTGAGGTGGCACCTGTCCCGGCTGAAGATCGAGCCGGTTACCGAGGATATCTCGTCGCGAGCGATCGAGCGTCTTCGAGATGTCCGCCTGCACGGTCACAAGTGCGCCATTGACGCTGTGGTCGCGGTCACCGCACTGCGCTCGGTGCGCCCTGCCGTCGTTCTGACGTCCGACGAGGACGACATGAGCAAACTGTGCGGGAAAGCAGTGCAGGTGGTCCCTGTCTGAGACGGCTGAGGTGCCCAACGGGTATTGCGGTATGGGGGTTACTCCAACCTGTAATGGGAGCGACTCACCTCATGCATCGAAATCATCGACGACTTTAGCCTGTGCCGCGTTGCCGGGCCCAGAGGAAAACAGCCAGGGTCATACTCCGGCCGTAGATCGTGATCTTGCCGCTGGAGCCGCGTCATCAAGCACGCGTCCGAGCCGGCCACGACGAACGTCCCAGCCGCCGGTGAACAGTGAAGATCACCACCTGAGGCTTGAGCACTAACCTCCACGTAACCACGCACTTTGAAGTGCGTTCTTGTGGCGCGTACCGACCCGAGTGAACAGTGTTCCCATGAATATGCGACATGAACGAATCAGCATCGTCGGTCTGGGAGCCATGGGGAGCGCACTCGCGAGCGCGCTCCTCGAAGCCGGTCGCGAGGTGACGGTCTGGAACCGTACGCCCGGGAAAGCGGGCGAACTCGTTGCGCGCGGTGCGCGGGAGGCGTCGAGCGTGGAGGAGGCGATCGGGGCGGGCGGCCTGACGGTCGCCTGCCTGCTGGACGACGCCAGCGTCCGGGAGGCGCTCGGACCGGCCTTGCGCAAGCCGGCCGGCGGGACGCTCGTCAACCTCACCAGCGGCTCTGTACGTCAGGCACGCGAGCTCGCCGGATGGCTCGGTGGGTACGGGGTGCGCTTCCTCGCCGGCGGGATCATGGCCGTGCCTCCGACGGTGGGGACGGAGGGATCCTTCATCCTCTACAGCGGTGCGCGTGACCTGTTCGACCGTGTCGCCCCGGTGCTCGGCCCCATCGGCCGTCCTCATTGGGTGGGCGAGGACCCGGGACTCGCGGCGCTGTACGATATGGCCGCGCTCAGCGGCATGTACGGCATGGGCGCCGGGGCAGACCACGCCGTGGCACTGGTCCACGCGGAAGGCGGCGACGTGGAGACGTTCAAGCGCGAGGTGCTCCGGCCGTGGATGGAGCAGATGCTTCCGATCACGGTCGCCGGCGCCGACGTGAGCGAATCCGTCCCCGACGAGTACAACCCCGCGATGCAGGCGACCGGCCTGGAGACCATCCTCTCCGCCTCCGCGGAGGCGGGTGTGCCCGCGGATCTGGCCGGACACCTGCGCTCCTCGCTGTGGCGGATGCAGCGCGCCGTCACCGCCGGCTGAGCCCGTACCAGGGCATCCAGGAGTAGGGCGGCGCGGTCCGGCTATCATGAGACGGGTGCGTAACCCGCCCTACATCTGTGCCCTCGACGCCGCGATGGACGTCGTCGGAGGCAAGTGGAAAGCGCTGATTCTCTGGGCGCTGGACGAGCGGCTCCACCGATTCGGGGAGTTGCGCCGCAGCCTCCCCGGCGTCAGTGAGAAGGTGCTCGCCCAGCAACTACGCGAGCTCGAGGCGGACGGGATCGTCCGGCGGACCGTGTTCGAGGAGACACCGCCCCGAGTCGAATACGAGCTGACCGACGAAGGGGTTGCGCTTTACGCGGCGCTCGGCGCTCTGGGGGAATGGAGCGTCCGTCGCATGCGCAAGCTCGATATCGTCCCCACCCACGGCAAGGAATAAGCCGAGGTGTGAAGGCCGTCTGACAGCGTTCGTACGGGAGGCGCAGGACAACGACTTTCGAGTCGTGATCAGCGCCATGACACCGATGGAGGCACCAGTCATCGGCGTCAATAGCCCGTTCTTCCAGATCGTCGCAGGGCGCATCTAGCGCGTAAGGACGTTGACGTCCATGAGCGGGAAGTTCGCCACCTCGGTGAACAGGGCGCGCTCCTTGCCGCCGATCGACCTCCAGCCGTGGTGGACACCGTAGGCGGTGGTGGTGTAGTACCAGGGTCCGCCGCTGTCCCCGTTGTCAGTGGTGTGCGCCGTCACGGCGACAATGTCGCAGAAGTCGCCGCTGCAGACGTCGAGCGCGAAGACGGGCGCCGAGCAGTCCCTGCCCGTCGTACGGCCGAAGTGGCAGATGCTCTGGTCGAGCACCGGACGCCTGACGCTGGAGACATCGCGTACGTTGTCCCACGTGTACCAGCCGTAGCGGGCCTGGGCCTCGGTCAGGGAGAGCCCTCTCTGCTCGGCGACCAGCGCGACGTCCTCGTCCTCGGCGGAGGCGGCCGACCATGAGCCCGCCTGCGCGGAAGCGTTCATGGAAAAGGTCGTAAGGCGATCAGCGTGGCGGCGAGCGAGAGAATTAATTGTCTGCGCATTTATCGTCCTTCCTTGCCGACTTGAACAAGTCCGTCCGGACGCTGGAACGATTCATGTGCCCGTCCTGGCCCTGGGCGGGCAGCACGCGGTCCCTTTCCGATGTCTCGCCGTCGTTCACGGCGATCGCCTTGTCGCCGGATCATTCCCGCCAGATGTAGAGCTCGTACACTCGTACGCCGCCGATGGTCGCGAGATCGCACCGGTAGGAGCCGCCGTACTGTTTGCCGGCGTTGTTGCAGTCGATTCCCCCCTGAGTGGTGCCGGGGTACCACCGGATGAGGTCCCAGTAACCAGCCGGCTTGACCGGCCCTGTGGTCGCGGCCGCTGCGGCGGGCGCCGTCAGGGCGGCGGCGCCGGCGGCCACGGTCAAGCCGAGAGCGAAGGCGCCGACGGCGCGTCTCATGGTGAACATGTGTGTCTCCCGTTTCTTCGTTGGCCATTCAACGAGACGCCGCCGAACGGTTCCGGACGTGCGGAGGCTCGCCGGTCGCACCGCGGATGCAGCTGTCAAATGGCGTTTGTTTCGACCCGTGTGAAATGTACAACCGCAGTGGCGGTTCGCCTTATCAGCCAGTGCACAAATCCTTGACATTCTCTCCAGAAAAGGATTGGTGCTTCGATCGTCTCCGTGCCACTGCGGGAACGGGGAAACGGCCGGTCGGCCGCACCACGTGGGTCATCTCGTCGTGCGGGTGAGCACGCCCAGCGGGTCGGCCAGCAGGTCGGAGAAGCCGAGTTCGGCGGCGCCGACCAGGGTGGCGTCGTCTCCGAGCGCCGAGGTGCGCAGCCTCACCCGTTCGCGGGCGACGGGCAGCACGTTGGTGGCGATGCGGGCGCGCACCTGGGTTGCCGCGCCCGGGTACATGTCGCGCAGCATGCCGCCGAAGACGACCATGCCGGGATTGAAGAGATTGATGAGGTTGGCCACGCCGATGCCGAGCCAGTCGCCGACCTGGTGCAGCGCCTCCTGGGCTGCGGAATCGCCGCGGTCGGCGTCGTCGACCACGGCTCGTACGGCGTCGCGGCCGAACAGGTCGGCGGGCCGGCCCGCGGCGTCGAGGAGCGCCCGCTCGCCGACCTCCGCCTCCAGGCAACCATGTGAGCCACATCCGCAGGGACGCCCGTTGTACGGGTTCACCACCATGTGCCCCAGTTCGCACCCGTAGCCGCCGTCGCCGTCCAGCAGCTTGCCGCCCACGATGATGCCGCCGCCCACGCCGACGTCCCCGTGGAGATAGATCAGGTTCTGGAAGCCGGAGCCCGCTCCGCGTTGTTGCTCGGCCAGCGCGCCGAGGTGTGCCTCGTTGCCCACGGACACGGGCAGGCCGAGGCCCAGCCGGCGGCCGAGCTCGGTGCCGAACGCCTGGTCCACCCAGCCCATGTCGGGGCCGAAGCGCACCATGCCGTCGCCGGGCCGGATCATGCCGCAGTAGGACGCGCCGACGCCGACGCACACGGAGTCCGGAGGGGCCGTACGGTGCAGCTGACGGCCGAACCGGGCGAGCACCTCGACCACGCGGTCGAGGTCGGCTCCGGCGCGCGGGCGGACGGCTTCCCGGCGATCCAGCATGATCCCGCCGAGCGCGACCCGGGCGGCGACCAGCCGGTCCACGGCGACGTCGAAGGCGAGCACGTAGACCTGGCCGGAGTCGGGGCGGACCACCAGCGACGGCCGTCCCGCCCGGCCGGTGTCGGCGGGAAGCTCTTCGCGGACCAGGCCCGCAGTGGCGAGCTCGGTGGTCAGCGCCATGATGGTGCTGCGGTTCAGCCTCATCCGCTCGGCCAGCGCCGTGCGGGAGACCGCGCCGCCCAGGTGCACGTGTCGGAGCAGGGTGCCGGCGTTGTGCCGGCGGATCTCCTCCTGGGCCAACCTGACCTCCGGGATCGTCCCGTTTCCTCAGTATCTGATCTGGACGATACTCCGGGCAACGGCCCCCGGGATCCCGGCCTGTTGCACAACTCCCGCTATGCCCTGCTGGTCGAGCGCGCCGTTCGGCACCGAGTTGCGTGCGGCCGCCGCACCCCTCCTCCGCGCGTCCGTGCCGAGTCACGCATGGCCACGGCCGTGGCCGCGGGGCCCACCCACGCCCGCGAGGGGTGGGTGGGCCCCGGGCGTCAGACGCAGGTGTATCCGGACGGGAGCGCGGTGTCGCCGTTCGGGCGGCTCACCTGGAAGCCGACGCCGCCGGTGCCGGCTCCGGGGGCGAGGGTGCCGTTGTGGCCGACGTTCCTGATGGACACGGTCTGTCCGCTGACGGTGGTGGTGCCGTTCCACGAGCCGGTCAGCGTGTGCCCCGCCGGCAGGGTGAAGGTGACGGCCCAGCCGGTGATCGTCGAAGTGCCGGTGTTGGTGACGGTGAGCGGCTGGATGACGTACCCGGTGCCCCACTGGGTCTGGACGGTGGCCTCGGCCGTGCAGCCTCCGGTGGACGTGCCGGGCCGGGTGGTGACCTGGGTGGTGTTCGAGACTGGTGAGGTGTTGCCCGCGGCGTCCCTGGCCCTGACCTGGTAGCGGTAGGTGGTGTCGGGGGTCAGGCCCGTGTCGTTGTACGAGGTCGTGGCCGAGGTGCCGACCTGGGCGAACATGCCGCCGCTCGCGCCGGGAGCGCGCAGGATGTCGTAGCCGGAGACGCCTTCGTTGTCCGTCGAGGCCGTCCAGGTCAGGCTCGTGCCGGTGGACGTCGTTCCTGAGGCCGCCAGTCCGGCCGGAGCCGTCGGCGGCGAGGTGTCGCCACCGCCGCCGGTCGTGGTGAACGTGACCGAGGGCGAGTTGCCGGACACGTTGCCCGCGCCGTCACGCGCCCGTACGTACACCTGGTATTCGGTGTTCGCGGTCAGGCCGGTGAGGGTGATCGAGTTGGTCGTCGCCTGGCCGAGTTGCGGGTCGGTGGCGCCCTGCTCCCGGTAGACGGTGTAGCCGGCCAGGCCGGAACCGCCCTGGTCGGTGGAGGCGGTCCAGGCCAGCCTGGCGCTGGTGGCGGTCACGTCGGACGCGTTGGGCGAGCCCGGCGTGACCGGCGCGGTGATGTCGCCGGAACCGTCGCCGAGGGTCGGCGTCTGCCAGTCTCGCCACTCGGCCAGGTTGCCCTGCGCCCTGGACGAGATCCTCATTGCGCCGGGTGCGTTGCCCGTCTTGAGGAGGAACTTCTGGATGTGCTGCTGTAGCGGGGTACGCCATTCTGCCCGGTTGGCGCAGTGACTGCCGTCCTGGACGTCGGACCAGTAGGTGATGTTCTCTCCGGCGCCGAGCGCTTTGTACACCTCAGCGCCTCCGAGGGCCGCCACGCTGGCCGACCTGGGACCCAGGTTGGTGATGTGGGGGTTGTCCATGATGAACAGCCCGCGCGGGGCGATCATGGCCACTGCTTCGTGCGTGTCCACAGGGAGCCGGTTCGGGCTGCTGGTGAAGGAGCCGAACGCGTCTCCCAGCCACGGTTGCTCGCCGTACGCGCTGCTCAGGCTCTGGGCGCCCTCCCCGGGGATGCCGCGGAAGATGGGCACGCCGGCGCTGCCCGACTCGATCGGCATGGTCAACGCGATGCGCTGGTCGAACGCGCCGACCACGAAGGCGCCCTTGCCGAACCGCGAGCATCCGGTGACGCCGGTGGCATCCGCTCTGAGGATGCCGCCGCCCGACTGCTCGATGACGTCGATGATGCGGCTCACGCCCCAGGCCCAGGCGACCAGCAGCCCGGTGCTGCTCGACGAGCCGTACACGCTGTAGAACGCGCCTTGCTTGTTGTTGCGCGGTGTGCCCTCCCTGCCGACCGCGTAGGGGTCGTAGCTGATGACCGCCGCCCCCGCAGCCCTGATGGCCGCCGTGTCGGCGCCGAACCCTCCCAGGACCACGACCGCGGGGAACGGCCCAGAACCGCTCGGCAGCGAGACGCTCGCCGAGAAGCTGGAGCTTCTGCCGTTGTGGTTGACGTTCACCGTGATGCCGGTGCTGGAGACCGTGCCCGTGACGCTCGCCGGCTTCGCGGGCTTCTCGCCGTAGACGAATCTCTCCGCCAGCTTCTTGATCTCCGCCCGCCGGCAGCGCCAGTCGGACCTGGTGGTGATGCGCGTGCCGTCCAGCTTCATGAAGGGGTCGGGAAGCCGGGAGTTGGACGGCAGCGATCCTTCGCCGGGCAGGCCGGGCACCGCGCAGTCGGCGCCTTCGTCCTCGACGCCGGCCGCGAAAGGCGCCGCCGGCGCCTCGGCGAGCGTCCCGGGCGCCTCGGCCAGTGTCCCGGGGCTCTTGGCGAGCGTCCCGGGCGCCTCGGCGAGTGCCGCCGTTTCCGCTCCAGCGACCCAGAGTGCCGCTGCCACCAGCGCGACGGCCGCTGTTCGGATCGTTGAGCGGCCCGAGCTCCTGATCACTGAGGCTCTCCTTCCGGGCGGGGGGTGCGGGCGACGATCGCCGATCGATCGACGGCACGGGCTGTTCACCGCGCGTGTCCAGCCGCTGATCAGTGTGAGAATCGTCCCGAAACATGTCAACACAACATAGAAATTTTCGGGCTTCCGTGGCGGCAGTGCCTCGATGACCAGGCGCTGCCGGCGGCATGTGGATGAAAGTTGCGGGAGCCGGTAGGGCCTTTTCCCGGTCGTCGTCGCGCTCCGAAAGTTTCGGAGCTCCGGGCCGGAAGTAGCACAGGCGGCCGGGTGCTTCTACAGCGGCGTCGCGCCGGCCTGTTCCTGTCGCGGGGTCGGGTGGTGGGGGAGCCCGGCCATGGCGACGTCGAGGGCACGGGTGATGTCCTCGATCAGGGCGACGCCGTGCCGCCCGTTCTCGATGGCGGCGCGGCCCGCGCTCGCCAGCGCCCCGACCATGGCTCCGATGAGGGCGTGCGCGGTGATGTCGTCCAGCTCGGGGAACGCCTCCCGCAGCGCCTTCGCCCACTCGTGCTGGATGTCGAAGAGCCATCTCAGCGCGATCGCGCGCAGCGCGGGCACGGCGAAGATGAGTTGTGTGCGGATCACGATCAGATCCTCGGCGGGATCGATGCTCCACCGCCCGGGCTCCAGTGCCACGGCGAAAACCCGCCGAAGCAGGCTTTCGAGTGACTCTCCCGGGCGGGGCGCGGAGGCCAGCGCTCGTATGGCGTCGACCCGCTCGGGATAGTCGGCGAAGACGATGTCCTCTTTCGCGGGGAAGTGCTTGTAGAAGGTCGCGGGCGACAACTCGGAGGCCGCGCAGATGTCGGCCACGGTGGTCTGGTCGTATCCCCGCTCCGCGAACAGCCGCAGCCCCGTGTGGATCAGGGTCTGGCGCGTGCGCCGCCTCTTGCGCTCCCGCAGGCCGATCTGCTCCGCCATGGGCTCAGCATAGTAGACAGTGTACGAAGATATGCTTTCTCTAAAAGTAGAGACCTTTCCTCCTCCTCGCGGGGAGGCCGTCGCGGCCCGCCTCCCGGGTCCGTGCCGCGACCCGGCGGAAACTCGCTGGACGCCGGGCCCGCGTGCTGCCTACTGTTGATCGCCCAAGAGCACCGTCACGGAAGGCGAACGATGAGGCGGAGGAGTCCGCAGGAGAAGAAGTGGCTGAGCCGCGCCGAACGCCGCGTCCAGCGGGCCCGGCGGCGGATGGGGTGTGCGGCATGACGGGGGCCGGTGAGCCGGAGTACGCCCAGGAGCGCATCTGGGACGCTGAGACCGCCCGGCTCTATGACACGCCGGGCACCGGCATGTTCGCGTCCGAGGTGCTGGAGCCGACCGTCGACCGCCTCGCCGAGCTCGCGGGCGACGGGCAGGCGCTCGAGTTCGCCATCGGGACCGGCCGCGTGGCCGTGCCGCTCGCCGAGCGTGGGGTGCTTGTCACCGGCATCGAGCTGTCCACGCCGATGATCGAGCAGCTGCGCACGAAGGTGGACGAAGCGGCGATCCCGGTGATCAACGGCGACATGGCGACCGCTTCCGCCCCGGGGAAATACTCTCTCGTCTATCTCGTCTTCAACACGATCTCCAACCTGCTCACCCAGGCCGAACAGGTCGCGTGCTTCCGCAACGCCGCTCGCCATCTCGAGCCCGGCGGGCGGTTCGTGATCGAGTTGTGGGTGCCCGAACTGCGCAAGCTGCCACCGGGCCAGCAGGCGACGGTCTTCACCGCCGAGCCCGGCTACATCGGCCTGGACACCTACGACGTGCTGCGCCAGCTGGTCGTGTCGCACCACTTCAGGTTCGACGAGAGCAGGCAGGCCCAGCTGTTCCGCAGCCCGCACCGCTACATCTGGCCGGCCGAGCTCGACCTCATGGCGAAGCTGGCCGGGTTCGAGCTGGAGACCAGGCACGCCGACTGGGCCGGCGCCGACTTCACCGCGGAGTCACGTTCTCACGTGTCCGTCTACCGCCTCCCGCAGGACCGCTGACCCGCCTCCGGACTCACCGGCTGCCTCCGGACTCACCGGCTGCCTCCGGACTCACCGGCTTCCCCCGGACTCACCGGCTTCCCCCGGACTCACCGGCTTGCGCCCGGCCGGCCGCGGCTCGACCGCATGGCCTTGAGGACCTTGACGTCCTCGCGGTGGAGGCCGGCGCGGTAGTCCTCGGATTCCATCGGGCACAGTGCCACCCGGCCCTCGGCATCGAACAGCAGGCCGAACCCGTACTTCTTGGGCAGCGGCGAGGCGCGCAGGCAGGCCTGGGACTTGGCGAAGAAGGTGTCCCGCAACGCGGCCACCTCGTCGTCCGTCCTGTCTTCGCAGCCCGGCTGGCGCATGAGCCAGGACCTGAAGAGGACGTCCTCCTGGGTCAGCTCGTACGGCCGCCCGGCGAGCAGCTCGTGTTGCAGGACGGCGACCGTCTTCCTGCCGTTGTGCGGGGCCGGCACGACGCTGCGCTCCACCGGGCAGTCGTCGGAGACGGCGATCAAGGTGCTGAAATAGTCCACCACGTCATCATCGCTCTCATTGCGGGGTGCGCGCGCCCTCCGGGTTCGGCCCGTCCGGCCACGGGCCGTCATGATGAATCCGAAAGCCTGCGACTATTATTGGCCCCGGTGGCGATGATCTCCATCACACCCGCATTGTGCGGAGGAATGTCGCGGCCGGCTCAACCGTGCAGGTCATCACCGCTAACTTGACGTTAACCACGTGTTTCGCGGAGGCAGAAATTCGTGGGCAGGTGGTTCTGCAGGTGGACAAGGAGCGGCGGGCGGCAGATATTGGAGCAGGAGGTTTTCATGGATGTGTGCCTTGACCATCTCGTCTGCTGGGTTGCCGACCAGCGCAGGTCCCTGCATTTCTACGAGCAGGTGCTCGGGCTGCCCGGGGTGCGGACGGAGGAGTTTCGCGATGGCAAGGCGGCCTTTCCCAGCGTGCGGATCTCGGCCGGGACGATCCTCGATCTCATGGCGTACGACGCCTTAAAAGGGGTGGACGAGCACACCGGCGTGAAGGGCAGCGCCGGGCATCCGATCAATCATTTCTGCCTGTCGGTGAGCAGGGAGGATTTCGACGCCCTCCAGGTCCGGTTGAAACAGCACGGAGTGGAGATCTCCGGCACCGCGACCAACACCTTCGGCGCCCAGGGCATCGCTCCCGAGGCGATTTACTTTCCTGATCCCGATGGCAACGTGCTGGAAGTCCGCTATTACGATTGATCGTTCTGGGGAGGCGGCCGGCACGGTGCGTCCGCCGCGGCCAGGGAAGTGTCGGCCGCGTCTGGTACACAGGCGGGCATGGGTGTGAGCGTCGATGAGTTCCTTGAGTTGCTGAACGAGCTGCCCGAGGTCCGGATGAGCCATGGCAGCGAGTGGATCGGGCTCAAGGTGCGTGACAAGGGCTTCGGCTACCTGTGGGAGGCGACCGAGACCGTCGGGCTCAAGGCCACGATCGAGGAGCAGATCGCCCTCGTGACCGAGCGGCCAGAGGTGTTCGAGGTGCAGTTCACGGCCGGGCGGTTCGGCTGGGTGGTGGTCCACCTCGACAGGATCGACTCTGACGAGCTGTTCGAGCTGGTGGCCGAGGCCTGGTGCCTGACCGCGCCGAAGCAGCTGGTGGCCGATTTCGAAGCCACCCACCAGATCGGGCAACAGGTGCAGCCTGGGTAATCTCGGGCAGCGTGACCCCTGTGAACATGCGGCTGCGGGAGTGGCGCGACGACGACGCCCCGGCCGTGTTGCGCGCCTTCCAGTCTCCGGATCTGCGGCACCAGGCGCCGTGGCCCGTCGTCACCCTCCAGGACGCCGTGGGCTGGATCGCCGCCTGGCCGGGGGCCGGTCACGCCTTCGCCGTGACGATCGGCGAGCTGGTCGTGGGCAACGTCGCGGTCGCCGGGATCGACGCCCACGGTAACGGCTGGGTGTCCTACTGGGTCGTGCCGGCGTACAGAGGGCGGGGCATCGCGGCGGCGGCCACCGACGAGCTGGCCCGGTGGGCGTTCGGCGAGCGCGGCCTTCACCGGCTGGAGCTGGGGCACCGCACGGACAATCCGGCGTCGTGCCGGGTCGCCACCAAGGCGGGCTTCCGCCCCGAAGGGATCGAGCGGGCCAAGCTCTGCTACGACGGCGTGCGCTACGACGTCGAGCGTCACGCCCGGCTCGCGACCGATCGCTGAGCCGGTGCTGCGCTCCCACGCCGCAGCCGGTGGTGGGCTGCCAGGAGGTCGGCTGGGCGGGATGCCAGGAGTCCGGCCGGGTGGGGTGGCTAGGAGTGGGTG
>NZ_SMKP01000385.1:0-2006 GCF_004349015.1 Nonomuraea diastatica | reverse complement strand
GGCTGGCACCCCTTCACCTGGGCTTTCGACTGGGTTCTGCGATGCCTCAGAAGCTACGGAGGGGGTCATTCGCGGCCGTATCGCGCGCCTTATCGCCGCCGGGCGGTTCCCGTGATAGCGCCACGATAGGTTCGTGACAGCTTCGCCTACCTGAACACCACCACCCGGTTGCCGTTGAGGAGGAGCCGGTGCTGGATGTGCCACTGGACCGCCCGCGCCAGCGCCAGGCACTCGACGTCGCGCCCGGCGGCGGCCAGGCGGTCGGGGCAGAAGGTGTGGTCGACGCGGACGACCTCCTGCTCGATGATGGGCCCCTCGTCCAGGTCGGCGGTCACGTAATGCGCGGTCGCGCCGATCAGCTTCACCCCGCGGACGTGAGCCTGCCGGTACGGCCCGGCGCCCTTGAAGCTGGGCAGGAACGAGTGGTGGATGTTGATGGCCCGGCCGTCGAGCTGCTTGCACACGTCGTCGCCGAGGATCTGCATGTATCTGGCCAGGACGACCAGATCGATCCGATGCTCCTCCACCAGCGCCAGCAGCCTGTCCTCCGCGTCCTGCTTCGTGTCCGGGGTCACGGGGACGTGCTCGAAGCGGATCCCGTGGGAGGTCACCAGGTCGGCCAGGTCGGGATGGTTCGACACCACGAGCGGGATGTCGGCGGGCAGCTCTCCGATGCGCCGGCGGAAGAGCAGGTCGTTGAGGCAGTGGCCGTATTTGGAGACCATGATGAGGAGGCGCGGCCTGGCGGCGGCGTCGGCGAGCCGCCATTGCATGAGCAGGCTCTCGGCCGTCGGGGCGAAGTCGGCCCGCAGCTCCGCGAGGTCGCCTGGCGCGCTGAAGTGCACGCGCATGAACAGCCGGTTTGAGGCGGCGTCCCCGTGCTGCTGGCTCTGCAGGATGTTGCCGCCGTGCCGCAGCAGGAATCCGGAGATCGCGTGAACCACGCCCGCGCGGTCGGGGCAGGCGAACGTGAGCACATACTCCTCCGACATGCCATCCTCCTAGGTCAGCCAGGGGCGATGAAGTAGAACGTCTGCTGGGCGGAGAAGAGGCCGCTGCCCGAGAGCGTGAAAACGTCGGCGAACTCCAACGGCCCCTCGCCGGGCTCGTCCGGCCGCCGCGTACGCCTTCCGACGACGGCGATGTGTTCCGTGGAGGCGATGACCGTGCTCACCGTGTGGTGGCAGCGCCCGGCCCGCTCCTCCTGGAAACGCTCCAGCTCGGTCCGGCCGCGCACGGTCAGGCCGGGCCGGCTCAGCACCACGTCCTTCTCGAAGAGCGAGGCGTAGGCGTCGATGTCGCCGGCGTCGAGGTATTCGTAGCTGAGCCGGGCGTGGTCCACGGCGATGGAGGCGAGGCCGGCGCTGCGGACGCATCCGCCCTGCGGATCATCGTGAGACATGGCTGCGGTTCTCTCCATGGCGATCTGGGGTCTGCGGGGCGGGCCGACGGTCAGGAAGCTCCGTTCCGTGCCCGGACCATCAGCCGGAAGAGCTCGTCCTTCTGGTCCAGGGCATGGATGCGGGAGAACATGCCGTCGAGGTCCTGCGGGCAGGACAGGCGGTGGTGGTGGCGGCTGCGGAAGGCGTCGCAGCGCTGCTCGATGACCAGGCCGTAGTCGTTCATGGGCTGTCCCTTCTCGCCGCTAGCCGCGGCTGAACTGGAGCTGGCCGAGCAGCTCGCCCACGGACTCCAGCACCGCGGGCAGCTCCTCGTGGATGAAGAAGTGGTCGCCCGGCAACACCCGCATGCTGAACGGCCCGCCGGTCAGGTCGCCCCAGGCGGCGACGTCCGCCACCGAAACGGCCGCGTCGGCGGCGCCGCACAGCGCGTCGATCGGCACCGGAATCGGTGTGCGGGGAGCCCAGGACTGTCCGGCCACCACGGCGAAGTCGGCGCGCAACGTCGGCAGGGCGAGGTCGACCAGCTCGGGCGAGTCGAAGAATGCGGGCGGCGTGCCGCCGAGCCCGCGCAGGTGGGCCAGGAACTCCTGGTCGGGCAGCAGG
>NZ_SMKP01000384.1:0-2013 GCF_004349015.1 Nonomuraea diastatica | reverse complement strand
ATCCGTTCGCCGGTGGCGGGGAGCGGATGTATCGCACTGGTGATGTGGCCCGGTGGAGCGCGAGCGGTGATCTGGAGTTCGTGGGCCGTAACGACGATCAGGTCCAGGTCCGTGGCTACCGGGTCGAACTGGGCGAGATCGAGGCCGCCCTGCTACGCGCACCCGGCGTATCCCAGGCTGCGGTCAACAAGGACCTGGTCGCCTACTACGTCGGCGAAGGTGCGAACGCAGCCGGCCTGCGCGAGCACCTTGCGGCCGAGCTTCCGGGCTACATGGTCCCGGCCGCGTTCGTGGCCATGGACGCGTTGCCGCTGACCCCGAGTGGCAAGCTGGATCGCAAAGCCCTGCCCGCTCCGGACGCCGACGCCTATGCCCGAGCCGGCTACCAGGAACCCGAGGGAGAAACCGAGCAGACCATCGCCCGGGTATGGGCAGACATGCTGGCTGTCGACCAGATCGGGAGGCACGACGACTTCTTCGCCCTCGGCGGCCACTCCCTGCTGGCCGTCACCCTGGTCGAACGCCTCCGCGAACACGGCATCGCGTGCGACGTACGGACTCTCTTCTCCGCACCGACCGTCGCCGGGCTCGCCGAGTCGGTCGGCATCGCACCCGTCGAGGCGGTCGTGGTCCCGGCCAACCTCGTCACCGAGGATATCTCGGTCATCACGCCGGACCTTCTGCCCCTGGTCGACCTCAGCCAGGAGCAGATCGACCGGATCGTCGCGAACATCCCTGGCGGGACCGCGAACGTCCAGGACATCTACCCATTGGCGCCACTCCAGGAGGGCATGCTCTTCCACCACCTGATGTCCCCGGACCACGACGCCTACGTCCTGACCAACCTCCTCGCCATCGACACCCGGGAGAACCTCGACGGATTCCTGGCGGCCCTGCAGGCGGTGATCGACCGGCACGACGTGCTGCGGACATCGCTGGCCTGGGAGGGGGTGCCGCGCCCTGTCCAGGTCGTGCACCGGCACGCCCGGCTCACCGTGGAGCAGGTTGACGCCGTCGACCTGCCCGGTATCGCCAAGCGGATCGACCTCGTCGAAGCACCCCTGCTGCGTGCCTTCACCGCCCACGACGTCGAGAACGACCGCTGGTTGTTGATGATCCTCATGCATCACGTCATCGGCGACAACACTTCACTGCAGACCCTCGTCGGCGAGGTCGGCGAGATCATGGCCGGCCGCGCCGACGAGTTGCCTGCGCCGGTGCCCTACCGCGACGCGGTCGCCCAGGCGGTCCTCGGCGTTCCCGAGGATGAGCACGAGGCGTTCTTTACCGGCATGCTCGCCGGGGTCGAAGAGCCCACCGCTCCGTACGGCATCCTGGACGTGCACGGCGCGATCGTGGGCCACGCACAGGAGACCGTAGACGCCGGCACGGCCTCCGCGATCCGTGACCTCGCCCGCCGCAACGGTGTCTCGGCGGCGTCGGTCTTCCACCTCGCCTGGTCCCTGGTGCTGGCCCGGCTGACCGGCCGCGACGACGTCGTGTTCGGCACCGTCCTGTTCGGCCGGACGCATGGCGCCGCTCGCGGTCTGGGCCTGTTCATCAACACCCTGCCGGTCCGGATCGACACCACCGGCCAGACCGTGCACGCCGGACTCCGCGACACTCACGGCATGCTCACCGGCCTGATCCGGCACGAGCACGCCCCGCTCAGCCTCGCCCAGCGGTGCAGCGGCGTCCCGGCCGGCACTCCGCTCTTCACCAGCCTGCTCAACTACCGGCACAGCGAGGCCACCCCCACCGGGCAGCCGGCCGAGCCGTGGACCGGTATCGCGGACCTGTCCGGCGAGGGCGGCTCCACCTATCCGGTCACGGTCTCGATCGACGACGATGGTGCGGGCTTCCTGCTCAGCGCGCTGACGCGGGCCCCGATTGATCCGGCTCGGGTGTGTGCGCTGCTTGTCCAGGCCTTGTGGGAGCTGGTTGAGGGCGATCGTGTGCTGGCTGAGCTGGATGTGCTGTCGGACGCTCAACGGTGTGAGGTGGTGGCGTACG
>NZ_SMKP01000383.1:0-2031 GCF_004349015.1 Nonomuraea diastatica | reverse complement strand
ACCTGGCCGAGCTCCCACCCCAGACGCCACCCGCCGATGAGGAACCAACGGCCGACACAGCCCCTGACGTGCCGCAATCCCGGACGGCGCTCCGCACCCGAGAACGCCACGCCGTCATCCACGCCCTTGTCAATCCCCTCAAACCGTGGAGACGGTCCTATGCCACAGCGGCCCTCAGCAGGGCCGATGATGCCTGCCTCTTCTCGATCATCTGACGCTCGAATGTGACAGGCGACAGCCCATCGTTGGCGCTGTGCCTGCGCTTGACGTTGTAGAAGTCCGCGACCCAGGTCGCGATCTTCAGCCGGGCCTCCGCACGAGTCCTGAAGTGCTGCCGGTGCACGAACTCGACCTTCAGCGTGCTGTTGAGCGACTCAGCTGCTCCGTTGTCGAGCGCGCACCCGACCCGGCCCATCGACTGCACCACCCCATGCTTGCGGCATTCGGCCTGGTAGCGGGCGGCGGTGTACTCCGACCCGCGATCGGAGTGAAAGATCACCCCATCCACGTCGCCGCCCCGGGTGGCAACCGCCATCTGCAGCGACGCGGTGGTCAGCGCCGCGTCATGATGCTCGGACATGGCGTAGCCGAGAAACCGGCGGGAGAACAAATCCTCCACCGAGGCCAAGTACAGCGGCCCTTCATCGGTGTGGATCATCGTGACGTCTCCGACCCACAGCACGTCCGGGGCGACCGCGGTGAACTTCCGCCGCACCAGATCCAGCGCGGCCGGCCGCTTGCCCTGCCGGGTCAGCGAGCGCGGCTTCTTCGGCGCCCTCCCGGCTAAGCCGAGTTCGGCCATCCGCTTGGCCACCGTGTTCTCCGACACCTTCCAGCCCAGGGCACGCAGATCCTGAGTGATCCGCGGTGAGCCGTACGTGCCGCCCGAAGCCGCAAACAGCCGCTGGATCTCCGCATCCAACCGGGCCCGCCGCTGCTCACGGACGGTCGGAGCCTCCACCCCGATGCGGCTCTTCCACTTGTAGAACCACGACGGGGAGACCTCCAGCGCCCGGCAGGAGATCGCGTGGTCGACGCCGTGGTCGGCCTTGTGGGAGCAGATGAAGGCCGCCACGCTCACCGGCCCATCGCCTCTTTGACCCACAAGATTCCATGCCACTTCGTGGCGCCCGCGGATGTAGGAAACTTGGGGTGCGTCGCCCGCTCGACGTCGTGTGTTCTTAGCCCTACGAGGCTGGCCACAAGATTGACGCTGGAGCCTGCCCGGTAGGTACCCCGGATTGCCGCTACGAGCGCGTGTCACAGACTCTTGTTTGTTGCGGGCTCCGCGGACGGCGCGTCGTATTCATCTTCGGGGCAGGAGTCGCGGAGGCGCGATGCAAGTGGTGCATCCCCGGGTCGCCGGGATCGACGTGCACAAGAAGAAGGTCTGGGTGGCGGTTCGGTTACCCGGGCGCGACAAGCCGATCGTCAAAAGCTTCAAGACCTTCTGGCCCAAGCTGCGCTCGATGGCCGATTGGCTGGTGGACCTGGGTGTCACCGACGTGGCCATGGAGTCGACCGGGGTGTACTGGTGGCCGGTCTATCACGCCCTCGTCCAGACCGGGATACTGCAGGTCTGCGTGGCCAACGCCGCCCACATCAAGAACGTCCCCGGACGCAAGACCGACATCGCCGACTGTCAGTGGATCGCCGAACTGCACGCCTACGGGCTGCTGCGCACCAGCTTCATCCCCGACCAGCAGATCGCGGCACTACGGCAACGCACTCGCTACCGAAAGAAGCTCATCGAGCAACGCACCGCGGAAGCACAACGGCTGACCAAAGTCCTGGAAGACGGCGGCATCAAGATCGACTCGGTCGCCTCCGACCTGTTCGGCGTCTCCGGCCGCGCCATGGTCGCGGCATTGATCGCCGGAGAACGCGACCCACACGTACTGGCCGACATGGCCCGCGGGCGACTGCGCAACAAGGCCGAGGACTTGGTAATGGCCTGCGAGGGCCGCTTCACCGAAGAGCACGCGGCCATGGCCCAACTGCATCTGGACGCCTACGACCACCTCACCCGAA
>NZ_SMKP01000382.1:0-2075 GCF_004349015.1 Nonomuraea diastatica | reverse complement strand
GGTTTCTGCCGGGGAGGTGACGCGGGCGATAGGGTCGCCGGGGGCGATGTCGCGGCCCGCCGGCATCAGCTGAGTCAGAACGCCGTCGTACTCGCTGACCAGCTCCTCCACCGTCTTCGACGTCTCCACCTCCGCCACCACCTCACCCGCGCGCACCGCCGCCCCGTCCCGCGCCAGCCAGGCGACCAGCACGTACGCCGAGTCGTTGCTGTTCAGCTTGGGCACCCGGATCTCAACCATCAGATCCTCCCGAGGGGACCATCACCTTCAGGCCACGGGGGATCCGGGGTGGCAGGGCCGCCAAGGCCCGAGGGTGCCCTGGCGTGTCAGGTGTGCGCATCGCAGTTTTCCTTCCGGGTTTTGTCGGTGCCGGCCGGTACCGTGGCGTTGTCGTCACCGAGCGTGGGAGGTGGGCGTGCGCCAGGTCGTTCGGCCATGACCCGCTCGGCCTCGGGCACGATCGCCCAGCCTGGCCGCAACGTCGCGCAGAAGTCCGGGGTCGAACCGGAGCATCCTGGACGCGGGTTGGGGGGTTCCTGACGGTCCTCGCGCACCAGGTTGAAAGCGCCGGCCGAGAGCTGATCGCGGTGAGCCCCGCCGGCACCTCCCGCACCTGTGCCCGATGCGGTCACTGCGCGCGGAAGAACCGCGTCTCCCAAGCCGGGTTCGCCTGTACGGCGTGCGGCCACACCGCGCACGCCGACGTCAACGCGGCGATCAACATCCTCAGGGCAGGGCTTGCCCTTCGTCAGGCTGCGGAAGCGGCTTAGCGAGAAGCCGCACCCTTCAGGGAGCGGAGGAGTCACCGAGCCCTTCCAGTACGGCGCGGCGGATCGTGCTGTCCTGCACCAGCACGTCCCGTTCCAGGTGGGCGGCCGTGGGGATGACGCTGTCGGCCGAGCTGACCAGCTTGACCGGCCGCCGGAGCCGCCCCCAGAGCCGGGTGTGCAGGTCGGCGGCGACGTGGCCGCCCCAGGTGCCGCCCGCGCTGCCGTCCTCGGCGACACAGATCAGCGGCGCCCGCCCGAGCAGGCCGAGAAGGGGCGCCGGGTCGAAGGGGTACAGGCGGGAGGGGACCAGCAGCACGCCGGCCAGGTCGTGATCGAGCAGCAGGGCTCGCATGGCCGCCAGCGACCGGTGGGCCAGCCCGCCGGGGACGATGACGACGTAGTCGAGGTCGCCGGGAGGGATCTCCGGACCGCCGGCGACCGGTGTGGACCCGGGGCCGGGGCCGGTCGTGGCCGGGTCGAGGCGCACCACCGCCACGTCGCCGGCGAGATCCCATCGGAACAGCTCCTCCGCCACTCCCGGCGGGTACATGCGCCGCGTGTAGAGCACCTTGTCCTCGAAGAGCAGGCACGGCTCCCCCAGCGCGAGCATGCGGTCGAGGACGGCCCGGTTGTCGTGGAACGGCGACATCTCGAACAACGACAGGCCGGGGATGCCGATGAAGTGCTTCTGCGGGCTCTGGCTGTGCGTGGGGCCGTACCCGCGGTGGCCCCCGGAGGCGCAGCGGATCACCAGGGGCATGGGGACGCGGGCGCCGTACATGGTGACGGACTTGCCGGCGAAGTTGAGGATCTGGTCGAAGGCGAGCGCGGCGAAGTCGGCGAACATGATCTCGGCGATCGCCTTGCCACCCGCGAGGGCCAGCCCGGAGGCCGCCCCGACGATGGTCCCCTCGCTGAGCGGGGTGGTCAGGACGCGGTCGGGGAAGCGGGTCGACAGGCCCTTGGTGATCTTGAAGGCGCCTCCGTACGGGTCGAGAAGGTCCTCTCCGAGGACGTACACGGAGGGGTCGTCCTCCAGGAGGCCGTGGAGGGCTCGGTTGAGGTCCTCGCCCACCCGGGCGCCGCCGCGGCCCGCGACCGGCGGAACGGCGGGGTCCGGACGGCCGGGAAGCTCCGCCGGGCTCTCCATCGGGCTCACACCGCCGTCCAGGCCACCGGCGGGCGGGCGGCCACCTCGGCGGCGACCTCGTCGACGCGGGCGTGGGCCGCGGCCTCGATCCTGGCCGCCTGGGCGGGGTGGGCGGCCTGGTAGGCGGCGTACCAGTCGGTGCGGGGGAAGCCGGG
>NZ_SMKP01000381.1:0-2086 GCF_004349015.1 Nonomuraea diastatica | reverse complement strand
GTCCCACCCCGCTCGCGGACCGCCCCGCCCGCCGTCCTGTCTGCCCAGGCCGTCGTCGCGCGGTCCATCTCCTCCCAGCTGACAGCCACGCGCTCCGTCTCGGCGCAACGCGTCAGGGCCAGGTCGACCGCACCGCGGTCCGGCTCGGCGAAATCCACCGCCGGCCAGGCCGAAGCGGTGCGATCCACCCCGACGCGGCGCGCCGTCGCCGGGTCCACCGCACCACGGGCCGGCACCACGGACGCCGCCGGGTCCGGAGTCGGCTCGCGCTCCACGGCACCCCACGCGCGCCCGGCACCATCCCCCTTGCGCCGTCCCGCCTCGGCGCCGTTCACCTCAGACCGATCCCGCTCGGCAGCTTCGCTCTCGAACCGGTCCACCCCGAACCTGTCCACCTCGACGACGCCATCACCCTTGAACTGATCAGGTTCGCCAGCGTCCCCGGTCGAACGGCCCGCCTCAGCGCCCGCCCACGCCTGACCGATCATCGCACCAGCGTCCCGCTCGGAGCGGTCCGGCTCGGCGCCGTCCGTCGCGCGCACTCCCCGAGCCCTTCCCTTTACGGCAGGCCGGCGGCACCGCACGCGCCGCCCCCAGTGGCCGCCCGTCCTGGCCGGTCAAGGCAGCGCCTACCGGCGTTCCTTCGCCGCTCGGCTCGCTCACCGCGCTCCAGCATGTGGGCAGCGCGCTGGGCGTGGCGGTGCCCGGCTCGGCGTCGGCACGGGCGGCATCGCGACCATGCCGCGGCTGGCGGCCGGGTGATCGCCGCGGCGCTCGTGGCCGGGACGATGCTGCCCAAGCAGGCCCGCGAGGACGCCGGGGACGCCGTGCGCTGAGAGCAGATCGCGGGACCGGCCGGTTCAGCCGGTGCCGCCTCGCCGGGTCTCCTCGGCCTGCTCCATCCCGTCGAGGAGGTAGCCGAGACCTTCGGCGAACGTGGTGTCCCACTCGGCGGAGGGGTCGCTCGCGGGCCCGCCGGCGAAGTCGAGACCGTGCTCGGCGAGGGACGGATAGAGGTCCGCGCGCTCCTTCAGGAAGGCGCCTGTGCCGCCCTCGTCGCGCTCCTGCCATGTGGCCTGCATGATGACCGAGCCCATGACGTAGTTGGCCAGGCTGTAGGCGGCGATCTTGGGCGCGGGGAAGCCCGCCTCGGCCAGTGTCTCGTACAGGAATTCGGTGCGCTCCAGCGCGTTCGGGCCCATGAGCGGCCGGTCGAGGATGGTGGCCGACCAGGGATGGCGCAGCAGCGCGCCCCGCCAGCCGCTCATCAGCTCGCGTGCCGCCGCCCGCCAGCCGGCTTCGCGGCCGGGCAGCCGCACCTCGTGGAAGACGGCGTCCAGAGCCAGGTCGAGAACGTCGTCCTTGGTCGTGACGTGCCAGTAGAGGGTGGTCGAGCCGGTGTCGAGCCGCTCGGCCAGGCGGCGCATGGTCAGCCGGCCGACGCCTTCCTCGTCGAGCAGTGCCACCGCCTCGGCCACGATCTTGTCGAGCGTCAGCGACTGCCTGGGCGCCTTCGGGGGGCGCGACCACACGGTGTCCACCCGGAGATAATACGTTGTACGAGTACTGGATCGATGATCTAGTTATAGAACGTTGGTCGAGTGGAGGTCCGGGTGGGGCACATCGAGGTGAGCGGGCTGGCCTATCTGCTGCCTGACGGGCGGCCGCTGCTGTACGACGTGTCGTTCAAGGTGGGCGACGGTGCCAAGGCGGCGCTGGTCGGTCCGAACGGCGCGGGCAAGACCACACTGCTGCGGCTGATCGCGGGCGAACTCTCCCCGGCCGGCGGCCGGATCTCCGGCAGCGGCGGCATCGGCGTGATGCGGCAGTTCCTCGGCTCGGGCACCGTGCACGACCTGCTGCTGAGCGTGGCGCCGCGACGTGTGCGGGACGCGGCCGCCGCGCTGGACGCGGCCGAGTCGGCGATCGTGCTGCGCGACGACGAGCCACGCCAGCTCGCCTACGCCCAGGCCATCGCCGACTACGCCGACGCGGGCGGCTACGACCTGGAGGTCGTGTGGGACGTGTGCACGACCGAGGCGCTGGGGCTGCCGTACGCAGGGGTTCGGGACAGAGGGGTGGGCAC
>NZ_SMKP01000380.1:0-2097 GCF_004349015.1 Nonomuraea diastatica | reverse complement strand
GGGTGGCGCTGCGCGGGCTCGGGGTGGCGTAGGGCGGCCCGTACCTTCTCGCGGGCCTGCGGAGCCCTCGTGCCGGAGGAGGGCTTGGCGGGACGGCGGGTGGCTGGCGCGTTCCAGGGCCAGGCGAAGCGGCGGTGGGTGCCGCGGCGGCGGCCGGTCACGCGGAGCGAGAGCACGATCGTGGTGAGCACCATCGCGGCGAGCAGCGCGGGCGGGGTGCCCAGGACGTCCAGCGGCGAGCCGTGCCCGGTCTCCGGCCGCGGCGCGGACACGAACGGCCGCTCGGTCGACCGGATCTCGTCGAGCCGCTCGGCGTTCGCCTTGACTAATCGCGGGACTCCGTAGCCGACGACCTTGTCCGTCTCGCGGGTCTTGCGCTTGAGCCACACGCGGTCGACGTTGGCCTCGATCGTGTGGATCTTCTTGCCGGCGACGCGCTCCACGACGCCCACGTGGTCGACGCCCTTGTAACTCTTGCCGCCGCGCCAGTCGAAGAAGACCAGCGCTCCCGGCTCGGGCTTTCGCGTCCACGCGTCCTGCTTGATGAACCAGGCCGCGTGGGAAGGAGTCCACGCGAATTCGCCGACGTATTCGGTGAGGCCGGCCTTGTCCGCGGCCCAGGCGAGGAACATGTCACACCATGGTGCGTCGCGATATTGGGTGTCTTGGACGCGATCCGCGTACCACTGACCGAACTTGGTGAACTGGCCGGTCTTCTCCTTGTAGCCGAGTTCCTGCCGTACCGTCTTCAGCAGCTCGCCCGCGATCGGGTCCAGGGTGACACCTCCCAGATAACCGACAAATCACGATGGACTGTAGTAGTGCCATCGCGCGTGCGCGTGCGTCACCGCGAAAGTGTCTTGCTATGAGGTGAAATTTCGGCTACGTGGCCCTCGGGACTTATCGAGGCTCCGAGGCTGATGAGCCTGCTGAGGCTCGTGGGCTGCTGCGGCGAAGATCAGGAGCCTGCGCCCACCCGGTAGACGCTCACCTCTCCGGCGCCCGGCGCGACGACGTCGGCCACGATCACCGTCACGTTGTCGGGTGAGCCGCCCTCGTTGGCCAGATCGATCAACCGCTGGACGGCCGCGCCCGGGTCTGCCACCGTGGTCAGCACCTCGTGCAGAACCTCGGGCCCGAGCACGGTCGTGAGACCGTCGGAGCAGAGGAGGTAGCGATCATCAGGCTCGGCTTCGCGCAGCGCCATGTCCGGCTCCGCCCTGCCCTCGCTGCCCAGCACCCGCAGCACCATCGAGCGCCTGGGATGCACGGCCGCTTGATCCTCCGTTATCCGCCCTTCGTCCACCATCGACTGCACAAGTGTGTGATCCTTGGTCATCTGGTAGAGAGCGCCGTCGCGAAGCAGATATCCGCGGGAGTCACCAAGATGAGCCAGGGCGAACCGGTAGCCGTCCCACAGCATGGCGGTCACCGTGGTCCCCATCCCCCTGCGCGCGGGGTCGATGTCGGCCAGCTCGACCAGCCTGCGGGCCGCCTCGTGGACGGCGCCTTCCAGCGCCGCCCCCAGGTCGGCGCCGGTCTCGGGAAGCGTGGCATCCAGCTCCCGCATCACGGCGATCGCCGCCGAGCTCGCCAGCTCACCGGCGGCGTGCCCACCCATCCCGTCAGCCACCACGAGCAACCGGCCACTCGCATAGCCGGAATCTTCGTTCTGCTCCCTGCGGCGGCCCACGTCTGATCCGGCGGCATAGCGGATGTTGTGCTTCATACCCAGCAGTAAATCATTGGTTGAAAGACTTCACAAGCAGATGCGCTGAAGACTCTGGTGAACTACTGTGGGCCCCATGAGCCACGACCCGACCGTCAACGCCGGGGACATCGCCCGGCTCGCCGGTGTCGGGCGTGCCGCGGTGAGCAACTGGCGCCGCCGCCACGACGACTTCCCCCACCCCGTCGGGGGCACCGCCAACCAGCCGCTGTTCTCGCTGCGGCAGGTCGAGTCCTGGCTGCGCCGCTACGGGAAGTCCTACCAGGTCTCCCTGGGTGATCGGGTGTGGCAACGCCTGAAAGCCGCCGGCGATTTGCGGCTGGGCGAGCTGGTGGCCCTGGCCGGAGTGCTCCTGACCCGCCATGCGC
>NZ_SMKP01000379.1:0-2194 GCF_004349015.1 Nonomuraea diastatica | reverse complement strand
CGCAGACGCCTGACCAGGCACAACACTCACGCCTAGTGACACGCCGCATCAGCGTGCCCGCAAGCGTTTCCGCAGCTCAGACCGCAGATCTGTGTGCCTTTCTCGCTACACATCTGCGGAACGCGGGTCGGGGAAGAGGCGTTTGGCCGACGGGGCACCCTCGACTGGTTCCTCAACCGGGGGCCGCCGCCTGCGGGACGGTAGCTGGTGCTCGTCTTCGTGGCTCTTGAAGGTTTGTGGGGGTGGTGGCGGACCTAGCCACAAAGGGCCCGTGACCTGCCCGCTTGGAGGGTCGGGCTTCTGACGCGCGAGCGGCAGGGGTCGAAGTGGCGCCTGCTTGGTACGCATCCGCTGCAGCGCCTGTTGCAGGGCGTCACTCCGCTGCTGAAGCGTCGGTGATGGTGTCTCCGGCCGGCCTTCTGGTTCGTCACGTGCTGTCGTCACCGGCGCCCTCCGAAGGCCGTGATGGCGCCGCGCCGGCACTTCCGTGCCACGAGGGCGGCCGGCACGCAGCTGATGAGGAGAGCGGCGACGGCGGCCAGGGGGCCCTGTAGATCAAGCGCCTGCTCGATTTCCCAGACGATCAATACGGTCAGCCATCCGATGGCCAACGCCGCCGGGTTGGGAAGCCTGGGGACGTCCGGCACGAGGATTCCTCTCTCTGCGATGCTGTGGCAGTGGCCGGATCGGCATCCGGGTGATGGCAGGGCCGAAGTCGGCCCTGGCGGTGTGACGCGGCCGCCGCGGCGTGTGCAATTCGCAACTCAAGATGATCAGCACTGCGAGGACAGGCCGGTCGTGGTTGACAGCGCGCATCACGATGGTGGTGATGGCTGCGGCCAACGCGGCCGCAGCCGGAACGACTGTCAGCCCGCTCAGACCTATGCGACGTGCCGCCCACAGGACGATGACGAAGATCAGCCCCCATACCGCTACAGCGGAGTAGCGGACGGCAAAGGGCAACGTTCTTCCGGGCGGGCCCAGATACCTGTTGTCGACTTCGTACGGCAGGTCGTCGCTCAAAAGCCTCACCGCTGCTCCCCTCACGAAAAGAACAGGTCGAGGAGGCTCGAGCCGATGGTGGCGGCCCGGTCGGGGTCACGTCCCAGGGCCACGACAGCTGCGGCAATGATCACCACTGCCGCAGCCATCAGGACATGGGAGAACTTCATGGACCTGATCGCGCCCAGCACGGTGAAGCCGACTACGATCACGAGAATTCCGAAGATCGAGAGAAGCCATCCAGCGATCGACTTGAAATCGATGATCGTGGAAGTCCCCCTCGAGGGGCGGGGGATGGTGACAGCGCGGCCACGTTCAGGATGTCGGACATGGCTTGCGACGCACTCACAACATCAACAATCACGGACTGTGCCCTCCTTTCTTGTCGGCGTTGAGTGGGCCTGGCCGACGCCAGGGAAGGCGATGGTCGAGCTCGGCTGGAAGCCCTTGTGCGGCTATGCACCGTTCTCACCTCGCTGCCGTTGGCGGGCAATTTGAGCTCGCTTGATGGATGCGCCCGGGGCCTTCATGCTCGAGTCGTCGCCCCAGTCGCCCCGTCGTGCTCAACTCCTGGGCCGTCATCCCGCCCGATCCCGACACCGCATTGCCTTGCCTGTGAGCTGACGCTCTCGTCACGCATGGCGTGTCGGTCGCCACGTCGTAAATCACAGGTGCCCCGTTGTCCATCGGCGGCAGCCGTGGAATACGGCCCGGCCCAAGGCCACACTGCAAACTGCCGCAGCGTTTTCCTGCGCTTTCGCTCGAGCCGGTTTCGGCGCGAAATGGTCCCAGCGAATCTCCCCGGGCGACGGCGCGGAGCAGTTCGCCACAAAGTCGGCCGTGATTCGGACCGTGGCCGGAATTCACGCGAGGACGCGCGGGGCAAGGTCCTGTGATTCGGGGCAGGTGCCGGACGAAACGAATGTAAGCAATCAGAAGGTTCTGTGACGCTGGGTGATATGTGCTGATCAGGCGTCGAGTGCGACGGGCGGCATCCAGAGGTTGCCGGTGAAGGCGCGGTGGATCGCCTCGAAGGCGCTCAGTCCGTGCTTGCGGGCGCTGTCGCCCGCGTTCCGCAGATGTGTAGCGAGAAAGGCACACAGATCTGCGGTCTGAGCTGCGGAAACGCTTGCGGGCACGCTGATGCGGCGTGTCACTAGGCGTGAGTGTTGTGCCTGGTCAGGCGTCTGCG
>NZ_SMKP01000378.1:0-2220 GCF_004349015.1 Nonomuraea diastatica | reverse complement strand
CAGCGCGGCCAGATCGGCATCCCAGGACACGACCAGATCGTAGGTCAAGACGAAAGTCACCGCAGGATACTCCACGGGCCACAGACCGGCCCTCAGCGACTTGAATCAAGATCTACGAATGTAGTACTTGGCAGAAATCCCAACCTGCCAAAAGGGCAAACGACAGCGTCCACTGAGCGTCCTTAAGCCGGAAGCACCATACGCTCGGACTCCTCCAAGGACCGGTCTCCCAGGTCCGCAGCCTTCCCGAGCGCCCTGCCATACCGCAGGCCAGCCTCTACCGTGACGGTGTCGCGCGGGATCGAAAGGTGGCCGTATCGCGGCTCTTCGAAGTTAAGCGGGGTTGAGGCAGCCGCGGCTCTTTCGCGTGGTGGCGCAGCGAGTGCGAAGTCGTTGTGATTCAGGGTTGCGGAAACCTGTACCGCTTCAAAACTCATCACGTGATGCTTGATCTGCGGCTTTGACCTTGAGAGGCCCCACGGGCAAGATCGCAGTCCGTGCCGGTTCGTCTGCTGTATCTGACCTTGATCCGGGTGTTCGGTTGGGTGGTGTTGCTGGGGCGTAGCCAGGCATCCAAGGATGTCGAGATTATGGTGCTCCGCCACGAAGTTGCCGTGTTGAAGCGTCAGGTCGTCCGGCCGAAGCCGGATTGGGCCGATAGGGCGCTCTTGGCGGCATTGGCCCGCTTCCTGTCGTCGGTGCTGCGAACACATCGGGTCGTCACCCCCGGCACCCTCTTGGCCTGGCATCGTCGTTTGATCACACGCTCCTGGACCTACCCCCACCGCACCGGCCGTCCCGGAACAAGCAAAGAGGTCCGGGATCTGGTCCTCCGCCTGGCCCGCGAGAACCCCAGATGGGGATACCGGCGGGTCCACGGTGAACTGGTGCGGCTCGGTTTGCAGGTCAGCGCAGCGACCGTGCGGCGGATTCTGCGTGCGAGCCGGCACGGTCCGGCGCCACGAAGCATCGACACCTCCTGGCGGACGTTCCTACGGCTGCAAGCGAAGGGACTGCTCGCCTGCGACTTCTTCCACGTCGACACGATCTTCCTGAAGTGCCTGTACGTGTTGTTCGTGATGGCGTTGGAAACGCGACGCGTGCACATCCTGGGCGTTACCGCTCACCCAACAGGCGCCTGGACGGCTCAGCAGGCGAGAAATCTGTTCATGGATCTTGGCAACCGGGCGAGGTCATTTCGGTTCCTCATCCGTGACAGGGATGCCAAGTTCACCGCCGCCTTCGACGAGATCTTCACCAGCTTGGGCATCATGCTGATGAAGACACCGCCACGAACGCCCCGAGCCAACTGCTGCGCCGAACGCTGGGTCCCAACCGTCCGAGCCGAATGCACCGACCGGATGCTGATCTACGACGAACGCCACCTGCGATCAGTCCTGAACGAGTACGCCGAACACTACAACGCGCACCGCCCGCACCAGTCCCGTCAACAACGCCCACCTGATCAAGACGAGCACGTCGTGGTACCGCTGGAAGGCCGGATACAGCGCCGAAAGGTGCTCAGCGGGGCCATCAGCGAGTACCATCGTGCCGCCTGACCAACCTGAAGAAACACCAGCTCAAACCACGTGCACGAGTTTTGAAGCGGTACAGGGTGGTAGAGAGGACGCTCGCGTGGCTGACCGCCTGCCGCCGAGTGGCTCGTGACTACGAACGCGATCCCGCTGTCTCCGAGGCGATTATCCGCTGGGCCGCCATCTCTGGCATGGCCCGCCGCCTCACCCGAGAAGGCCCCGCCCGACGACAACCGCGCTACATCTGCAACTGAACGCCGCTACAAACGATCTTATCAAACACGCACTTAGTGGGCGTTTAATCTCGATAGTTCGTGCGCCCAGCAGGACGGAGGTGAAGCCGTGACGTAGCGGCTGATCGTCTGTTCGTAAGCTCGTCGTCGCTTGCCGGTGGAAGTCCGGTCCGGGTAGCTGCCAGGAGGCCCGGTAGCAGGCTGGCGGTTTCGTCTGGAAACGGGCGGGGTCGAAGCCCAGCGTCAAAGGCCCTTTCATGGGGGAGCAACGATGCGGTCCGTAGCATGAAGCGAAGCCTGCGGCGTCGTTAGAGGTCCCGGCCGTGAGGTCGGGAACCAGGGAGAGCCGAGCCCCCGAATCCAGGGCGAAGGCCATGGACGCGGTGAAGAGCCTGGAAGCGCAGCCGTTAAGGACTCCTCGGCGTATGGGGCGCGGAACGTGTCGATAGTGG
>NZ_SMKP01000377.1:0-2299 GCF_004349015.1 Nonomuraea diastatica | reverse complement strand
GGGTGGGTACCTCGTTCATCTCGTTCCGTGGCGCGGGGCTCCGGTCGTCCGCGGAACCCGGGGGAACGCCACTCCTCCTCTCGGGGATTTCTGGGTGGACGCCGCACGCATCAGCCGGTCCCCCTCGATGGGACCGACGATGGGAGATCGCCGAGAGCGTCCACGATCGCGTGGGCCACCTTGACTGCTCTGTCCTGATGCTCGGGTTTCAGCGTGGAACTACCGGCGGCGGTCGCGTCGATCTCGACGAAGAGGTTGCTGACCCGTACCCACACGATGCTGTGGGCCTGCGGGAACGTGGTCGACCACCAGTTCTGGGCGAAGGCCCCGTCTCCGAGGCCTTGGACGTCGCGCACGGCCTGGTAGGTGCTGCCCGCCGCGCTGCCCTTCTTGGAGGCCTGCGCCCGCTTCCTGCTGGTGAAGATCTTCTGCGCCGTCGCCACCTGCGGCGCGTGGGTGATCTCGATGTTGACGACGTCCTTGAGGATGCCGACCGCCCAGTCGCACTTGGTGGGGTCGAGGCCGACCGCACGCCTGCGCACGCCGGGCATGATCTTCGCAGCGTCCTGGTCGGTCACCAGCCGGCAGGCGTCGGGCGCCGCGGCGAAGGCGCCGTCACCCTTCGGCTCCGGGGCGGGCGTGGTCGCCGGGGTGGAAACCGGCGGTTGCGCGGAGGGCGGGGCCTGGGCGATCGGCGTGTTCCGCGGGGGCTCCGTGGTGGCGGACGCGTTGACCAGGACCACCGCCGTGACGGCGACGGCGGTCGCGGCCGCCAGGCCGCCGAGCACGACGGGAAGCCTGCTCTTCCTGGAGGCGACCGGCACGGTGGTCGCCGTCATCACCGAGCGGCGCGCGGGCAGGGGAGCGGCGATCGGCTGGAGTGCCGCTCTGATCGCCTGGGGGTGGGGGCGCGCGGCCGGGTTCTTGTCCAGCATCGCCGTCAGCACGCCGCCGAACGGCCCCGCATTGACCGGTGGCGGCGGGGGCTGGGTGAGCACCGCCGCGACGATCGCCATGGGGGAGCCGCGGTGGAAAGGGCTGCGCCCCTCCACCGCCGCGTACAGGGTGGCGGCCAGCGACCAGAGATCGGAGGCCGGTCCTGCGGGCTCGCCGCGCAGGCGTTCCGGCGCGACGTACCCCGGTGAGCCGGCCGCCCCCGGCCGCTCGGCCGCCGCGGTCGCGGTCGGGGCGTCGTCGATGTGCGTGGCGATGCCGAAGTCGGTGAGGACGGCCTCGCCGGAGTCGGTCAGCATCACGTTGCCCGGCTTCACGTCCCGGTGCAGGATCCCGCGCCGGTGCGCCGCCTCCAGCGCGTCGAGCACCCGCAGCCCGATGGCGGCGACCTGGCCGGCCGGCAGGCTGCCGCTCTCCCGCAGCAGGTCGGCCAGCGACCGGCCGGGGAGCAGGTCCATGACGATCCACGGCTGCCCCTGCTCGGCCAGGACGTCGTGCACGGTGATGATCGCCGGATGGTTCAGTGACGCCGCCGCGCGGGCCTCGCGCAGCGTGTCCGTGAGCGCTCTGTCCCTCCTGGCCGGGTCGGCGAGCAGGCGCACCTCCTTGACCGCGACCTCCCGGCCCAGCACCATGTCGCGGGCCCGCCACACCGTGCCGGCGCCGCCCGCTCCCAGGGGAGCGAGCAGCTGGTATCGCCCGGCGATCACGTGCATGCGTCAGGCCTTGGCGTCGAGGTTCCGGATGAGGTGTTTGATCGCCTTCTCGGTCTTGTCGCGCAACCCCGGCTCCTTCTCGACGTTGCGGCTGAAGCGGATCTCGCCCACGATGTTGCTGGTCCTGAACACCGAGTAGACCGAGAACTTCTTGGTGCTGAACGTGGTCTCGCCCTTCTCCCAGCCGACGGCCGCGTCGCCCGCGCCGGAAATCTCGAACACCTCGCCCTGCGCGCCGCCGCTGCCGCCGCGGCCGGCCTCCGACTCCGCCTTGGCCCTGGCGCCATGCACGTGTTCCTCGGCCAGCTTGGTCTCGTAACCGTCGCCCTGCTGCGGATACAGGAAGAGCGTGAGGTAGAGCGAGAGGCTCTTGTCGTCGCGCGCCCTGCTCCACGCGCATTTGACGGTGGGCTCCACGCTGCTGGTCAAGTATTTGCCCACGACCTCGGTGGCCTGGTCCCTGGTGAGCAGCTGGCAGGGCCGGGGGATCGCGGTGAACTTGCCGGGTGTGCCCGCGACGGGCGTGCCCGTGGCGGTCGTGGCGGGTGTGCCGGACGAGGTGGGCGCCTCGCTCGTCGGTGCTGTGGTCGAAGCTGTGGCCGGGGCATCGGTGCTCGCCAGGGTGGTGG
>NZ_SMKP01000376.1:0-2364 GCF_004349015.1 Nonomuraea diastatica | reverse complement strand
GGCCGGTCGTGGGGCGGGCGTACAAGTTCCTGCTCGATCTCAGGCTCGACAAGGGCATGATCGGCAAGGAGGCGGCCACGGAGGCGCTGGTGGAGTGGGCCAGGTCAAACGACCTCGGCACGTGACGTGGTGGTGATCATCCGGTAGGCGAGCGCCGCCGCCGGATAGCCGAGCGAGATGATCAGCACGGCGGCGTACGACTTGCCGTCGGCGGGCAGGATCACCGCCGACACGGCGGCGGCGAGCACGTACATGCCGTTGAAGAGCATGTCGTAGATGGAGAACGCCCGGCCCCGGTAGATGTCCTCGACGTCGCGCTGGACCGTCGTGTCGGCGCAGATCTTGACGCTCTGCCCGGCCAGGCCCAGCACGAACCCGGCCACCGGCAGCCCCCACTCCTGGAACGGCAGCACGAGCACCGCCGTCAGCACACCGGCTCCGGCCATCGCGATCTGCACCCACCGCTCGATCCCGAACCACTCGGTCGCGTACGGGGTGACGATCACGGCGAGGGCGGTGCCGACGCCGGCGCCGATCACGACCAGGCTGACCCCGCGCAGCGCGGTCTCGGCGTCGCCGTCGGCGAAGTAGTAGCGGTAGAGGATGATGCCGAGCGCGGTGGACATGCCGAACAGGAAACGGTGCGTGGCCATCGCGCCCAGCGTCGCGGCGGCCACCCGGTGCCGCAGCAGGTGCTTGGCGCCGTCGGCCAGGCCGGTGACCACGTTGCGCAGCGCCTGGCGTGCCTGCGGCCGGTCGGGGTCGGGCCACGGGCCGAGGAGCTGGCGCTCCATCGTCCGCGCCACCAGTGCGCTCAGCGTGAACACCACGCCGGACGTGGCCAGCAGCAGCGCCACGCCGAAGTCGCCGCCGCCGAAGATCTCCCGCAGCAGGAATCCGACGCCCGCGCCGATGAACGTGGCCACCGTCCCCGACGTGGGGGTGACCGCGTTGGCCGCGATCAGCCGCTCCCGGGGGACCACGTGCGGCAGCGAGGCGCCGAGCGCGGACAGGAAGAACCGGTTGACGCCGAGCACCAGCAGCGCCGCACCGTAGAACAGCGGATCCGGCACGTCGGCGGCGATCAGCCCGGCTGCCACGAGCAGCAGCAGACCGCGTACGAAGGGCGCGACGACCAGGATCTGCCGCCGCGACCAGCGGTCGATGAACACGCCGACGAAGGGCCCGAGCACGCTGTACGGCAGCAGCAGCACGGCCAGCCCCGCGGCCACTTCGAGCGCGGTCGTCTGGTTCTCGGGGCTGAAGAAGGCGAAACCGGTCACGCCGAACTGGAAGATCCCGTCGGAGAACTGGGAGACGAGCCGGGTCCCGAACAGGCGCCGGAAGTCTCTGCCCTGAAGGACCACGCGGAGATCGGCGACGAACGACACTCCGTCAGCCTAGCCCCGTCCCCGTCGTCCAGGACGCGCGGATGCCGGTCCAGCAGGTGAACCCAGGGTTCCGCACACCACACATGATCACGTACGCTTCGAAGCGTGACGACTGAGGAACAGGTTGTGCTGGTCGATCGCAGTGGCCACGCGCTCGGCACCGCGCCGAAGACGTCGGTGCACTCCCGCGACACCCCCCTCCATCTGGCCTTCTCCAGCTACGTCTTCGATCGGGAAGGCCGCGTCCTGCTCACCAGAAGGGCCGACCACAAGATCACCTGGCCGGGCGTCTGGACCAACAGCTGCTGCGGCCACCCGCTCCCGGGCGAGCCGCTGGACCGCGCGGTCATGCGCCGGCTCGCCTACGAGCTGGGGCTGAAGGCCGAGCGCGCCGACCTGATGCTGCCCGACTTCGCCTACCGCGCCGTCATGGCCAACGGCATCGTCGAGCACGAGCTCTGCCCGGTCTTCCGGGTCACGGTCGCCGCGCCCGCCGTGCCCAACCCCGACGAGGTGGGGGAGGTGTCGTGGATGCCGTGGAAGGAGTTCGCCGAAGGCGTGCTGAACGGCCTGCTGGCGATCTCGCCGTGGTGCAGGGAGCAGGTGCCGCAGTTGGCGGAGCTCGGCTCCGACCCGCTCGCCTGGCGGCCGGCCTCCGCCGGCGAGCTGCCACCGGCCGCCCGTCTCTGAGCCGCCCGCCCCTGAGCCGCCCATCTCCGAGCGGCCCGTCTCCGCGCAGCCCGAGAGGCGGAAGGCGCCGGGCGCGACGCGGCGCGTCCGCGTGGGCGCAAACGCCGGGGCGCCGCGCCCGCTCGGGGGTGCGGCGCCCCGGGGACGGTCAGGAGGTCAGCGCTCGACCTCGCCTCTGATGAACTTCTCGACGTAGTCGCGGGCCTGGTCGTCGGAGTACTGCTCGGGCGGCGACTTCATGAAGTAGGAGGACGCCGACAGGATGGGCCCGGCGATGCCCCGG
>NZ_SMKP01000038.1:0-62114 GCF_004349015.1 Nonomuraea diastatica | reverse complement strand
CGGCACGGCTCTCAGCGCCGCCCTCAGCCCTGCCCCCAGCTCCGCCCCCGGTGCCGCTTTCAGTACCGTTCCCTGGGTCGCCTTCTGGGCCGCTCCCCGTGCCGCCTCCTGAGCCGTACCGGAACAGCAGCGCGTGCACGGCGGCGAGCAGCACCTCGAAGGTCGTCGCGCCGGCCGCCCTGGCCACCTCGGCGGCGTGCCCGCCCAGCTCGTGGTCGATGCCGGCGTCGATCTCCACGCCGGCCCCGAACCGGGCCGCGGGACGCAGCGGGCCCGGCAGCACGATCCCGGCGGGCTCCGCCCGGCGCCGCGCCCAGAAGTCCGTGGCGCCGGCCAGCGCGCCCGCCACCCGCTCGTGCTCGGCGGCGGCCACCTCGGCGAACGACAGCGGTCGTAACCGCGGGTCGTCCCCGTCGCGCCGGGCGGCGTAGCAGCGGGCCAGGTCGCGCACCAGGATGTCCTTCGAGATCCCGTCGAAGACCAGGTGGTGGGCGACGAACAGCAGCAGGTGCCGCTCAGGCCCGGCGGGAACGAGGGTGAACCTGGCGGTCGGCCCCTTCTCCAGGTCGAACGGGCGGGCGATCTCATCCCTGACCAGCTGATCGAGGGCGTCGGGGGAGCGGCCGGGCAGGTCGGCGACCGTCACGGACGGCTGCGCGGCGACGGCCAGGCGAAGCCCGTCACGGTTCTCCGCGACGGTGGTGGCCAGCACCGGGTGCCGGGCGACCACGTCGGCGCACGCGGCGACCATGGCGGCCACGTCGAGGTCACCGTCGAGCCAGAGGACGAGCGGCATGTGGTACGCCGGGCCGGCGCCCATGCGCGCGCCGATCCATATGCCCTGCTGGGCGAACGAAGCGGGAAGGGTTTCCTGGCGGTGCGTCATGTGCGTCTCTCTGTTTCCATCCATCCGCTGGCCGGTCGCCACGGGTTCTCACGTGGAGCCGGCCGGTGGAGGCGCGTCCGCGGGGCCGAGCAGGTCGAGGAGCCGGGGCTTCACCACCTTTCCGACGTGGTTCTTCGGCAGCTCGGGCAGGAACAGCAGCCGGCTCGGCAGCTCGTGCCGGGCGAGCCGGTCCAGCAGGAACGCGCGCAGGTCCGCGGCCGTGACGGGGTGACGGGTGACGACGGCGGCACCGGGCACGCGGCCGAGCACCGGGTGCGGGATCCCGACCACGGCGGCCTCGGCGACCGCGGGGTGCTCGTACAGCGCGGCCTCCACCTGGAGCGTGGAGACCTTGTGCGCGCCCGACTTGATGACGTCGCTCTCCCTGTCGACCAGGTAGAGGTAACCCTCCTCGTCGAGGTAGCCGACGTCGCCCATGCGCACCCAGCCGTCCTTGAAGACGTCGTCGGTCAGCCGCCGGTCCCGGTAGTAGGCTCGGGTCCCGGCGGGGGAGCGCAGCCAGACCTCCCCCTGTTCGCCGGGCCCGGCAGGGCTGCCGTCCTGGCCGATGATCCTGAGCTCGCCGCCGGACGAAGGGCGGCCCACCGACGCGGGCCTGGCCGGATCCACGATCATCACGGTCTGCGCGGGGGCCGCCTCGGTGGAGGTGTAGTAGTTGACGATCGTCGCTTCGGGGAACGCCTCGGCCATGCCCGCGGCCACGGCAGGGGGCAGGCCGGCCGCGGTGGAGCCGAGGAGCCGCACACTCGACAGGTCGTACTTCTCCCGCACTCCGGCGTTGAGCAGCTCGATGGCCATGGCGGGCACCACGAACACCGTGCCCACGCGGTACGACTCGATCAGCCGGGCGAAGCGGGCCGGCGTGAAGAGCGGCAGGGTGAGCGCGGCCGGGCGGGCGTCCAGGACGTTGCTGAGCATGGTCTGGGCGGCGTTGCTGCCGATCGGGAACGCGTGCAGGAAATGTCGCGAGTGGGCGAGCTTGCGGCGCCGGGGGTTCGTGGAGACGCCGTAGGCGAGGTTGGCGTGGGTGGCGCCGACGCCCTTGGCCCGGCCGGTCGTGCCGGAGGTGTAGATGATCTGCGCCAGCGCGCCGGGGGTGACGCCGCGCCGTACGGGGGCGTCGTCGCCGTTCAGCTCGGCCGGGACGGCTCGCCATTCGCCCACGTCCGGAGGCTCGGCGCCGGAGCCGTGCAGGACGGCGGTCACGGAGCAGTCCGTCAGTGCGTGCCGCACCTCGGCGGGGGCCAGCCGGCCGGACAGAGGCACGGCGACGCACCCGGCTCGCATGACGCCGCACCAGGCGGCGGCGAAGTCGATCCAGTCCCGCTCGTCGAACAGCAGCCCGACCCGGTGGCCGGCGGCCAGTCCCCGGTCGATCAGCGCGTGCGCGACGGTGTTGGCGCGCCGGTCCCAGTCGCCGAAGGAGAGCTCCCGCGCTCCGGCCACCACGAGCGCGGGACGGCCCGGCTCCTCCTGCGCGCGCCGTGCGAGCACGTCGGGGAGCGTGAGCCCAAGGTCGTGACCTACCACGATCGTTCACCGAAAAGTTTCGACACCATGACCCGTTCCCTGATCGGCCACCCGCCGGTGCGATCCGGTGCAGCGGGTGTCCCGGACCGCTCTTCTCCGGCAGAATAGGCAATGTGAGGGCCGATGCAACAGAGAAAATTTTAATATGATGTCGAAACTTTCGGTTGCGCCGCCGGTCAGCGTGCCCGGTGACCCGGAAACCGGACGGTCAAGCCGGGCTCAGCGCGTCGGTGGGGGCGCCGAGCCGCTGGTACGGACGGCCACGACCGGGCCGAGGGATCAGCGGTGCCTGACCTTTCTCAGGCCGTGGGTCCCGACGCGGTGGCGGCAGCCGTCCCAGGCGATGCGGCCCAGGTTGATGTGGCCGGTGCAGAGCCGGAAACCGGTGATCCTGGTGAGCCAGGTGCGGCGCGTGCGGCAGCCGCCCTGGGGAGCCTGGGCGGTCCACGCCTGGTCGCGGGTGGTGGTGTACTCGGCCTTGATGGAGGTGTCGTCGCGGACCTTGTCGCACACGGTGATCCGTTTGCGGTCGGCGTCCACGAGGACGGAGCCCTCGGGCGCGTCGTAGGTGGCCACCCGGGGCCCGTCGACCGCCAGGGCGGGGGTGGCGGCCAGAGCGAGTGTCGCCGCGGTCGCCACGGTCGCGGTGAGGACGCGCTCGAGCATGTCTGACTCCTTGTCCGCAAGAGCCCGGAGCGCTCGCCGTGTCGTGGGTGTTGGTTCCGCTCCGGGAAGAAAGGCGTGAACTCACCCACTGTGACCGCCCATGGGGGGAGAAGTCCTGCAGGTCGGCGCCCTCCCGAGAGGGCTTGGCCAACACTTGGCCGGTCCGGCGGACGGCCCCGGTGCTCTATGCCAGGAGCAGGACGGCTCGTGTCACTTTCGTAAGCCGCCCGGGAGAGCCTGCTTCTGCTCCTGCGGGTGGGTGGCCAGGGCCTCGACGGTCACGTCCATCCACTTCCACATCGGCAGCGACGTCAGCGCGTCGTGCAGCTCGGCCGGGTCGCCGGCCTCGTAGAGACCGACGGTGGCGTTGCGGCCGGGAACCCGCCACAGCCGCTTGAGTACGCCGGCGTCGCGCAGCTCCTGGGCCCGCTCGCGTTCGGCTCTGCGCAGGCGGTCGCGGGTGTGGTCGGGCGTGTCGGGCGGCAGCAGGTTCTCCGTGCGCACCAGGAATTCCATGGCTCTCCTGTTGACGGGCGACGTCGTGGCCCACCAGTAGAACCGGATGCACGAGCGCGTGTCGTCGGGCATCGGAACCGGCTTCACCGCGACAAATGTCCGATGTGGCGCCGGGCTCCCCTGCAGTAGGCGCCGGGCTCTAGGTCGAATGACGTAGTGCATGCCGGACGTCACGACGTTTCGGCACGGGCCGGGCACTCCTACTGTCCTTCGTGACGGTTAACGGATTTTTCGTGGTGAATGAGGACCAAAGGAGAGGCCGCGATGAGTTTGCTGGTGATCAGCGCGCACGCGGGCGACTTCGTCTGGCGCGCCGCCGGAGCGATCGCGCTGGCCGCGTCCCGGGGCGAGCGCGCGAAGGTGTTGTGCCTGACGTACGGCGAGCGCGGCGAGTCGGCGAAGGCCTGGCGTGCGGGCAAGACGCTGGAGGAGATCAAGGAGATCCGGCGCGCGGAGGCGACCGGCGCGGCCGAGGTGCTCGGGGCCGAGATCGAGTTCCTCGACGCCGGCGACTACCCGCTGCTGGAGTCGACGGAGCTGGTCGACCGGATGGTCCGCGTCTACCGCGAGGTCAACCCGTCGGTCGTGCTGACCCACCCGCTGTCCGACCCGTACAACCAGGACCACCCCGCCGCCGCCCGCATGGGGTTGCAGGCCCGGGTCCTCGCGCAGGCGATCGGCTACGACGCGCCGGGCGAGCCGCTGGGCGCGCCGCCGGTGTTCTTCTTCGAGCCGCACCAGCCCGAGCAGTGCGGCTTCAAGCCCGACGTGCTGCTCGACATCACGCCCGTGTTCGACACCAAGCGCAAGGCCATGGAGTGCCTGCCCGCGCAGCAGCACATGTGGGACTACTACACCGACCTCGCCAGACGCCGCGGCGTCCAGGTCAAACGCAACGCCGGCCCCAACCTGGGCCTGCCGCACACCACCATGGGCGAGGCCTACATGCGCCTCTACCCCCAGGTCACGGACGTGCTGGCATGAGGACGGTCATCGTCACCGACCCGCCGCGCGCCGACGGCGAGCAGGTCGCCAAGCTCGCCGGGTACGGCGTGGCCACCGTCCACGAGGCCCTGGGCCGCACCGGCTTCCTCGGCCCGCAGCTGCGGCCCACGCACCTCGGCTTCCGCATCGGCGGCACCGCCGTCACCGTGCTCTGCTGGCAGGGCGACAACCTGATGATCCACGCGGCGGTCGAGCTGTGCCGTCCAGGCGACGTGCTGGTCGTGACCACCACCTCGCCGTGCAGCGACGGGATGTTCGGGGAGCTGTTCGCCACCGCGCTGCAGGATCGCGGCGTACGCGGGCTCGTCACCACCGGCGGCGTACGCGACGTCGCCGAGCTGCACGCCATGGGCTTCCCCGCCTGGTCGGCCGCCGTCAGCGCGCAGGGCACCGTCAAGGCCACGCCGGGGTCGGTCAACGTGCCGATCACCGCGGGCGGGCAGCTCGTCAGGCCCGGCGACGCGATCCTCGCCGACGACGACGGCGTCATGGTCGTGCCGCGCCAGGAGGTCGAGCGGGCGCTCGACCGCGCGCAGGCCCGCCTGGACAAGGAGGAGGCCACGCGCGCCGCCTTCCGCGCCGGCGAGCTCGGGCTCGACCGTTACGGGCTGCGCGCCAGGCTCGCCGAGCTCGGCGTCACGTACGTCACCGCGGAGGAGTACGGCCTGTGACGGCCGGTTCGAGCCGTACCGGATGACCCTTCCCGCCGGCGGACCGGCGCGCATGGCAAGATGATGCGGCCGGGGAGGGGAGGACAGGTGCGTCGTGTGGTGGCGGCGGCGGTCGTGGCGGTCGCCCTGGCCGCGGGATGCGGCGGCCCTGGAACCCCGCCGGAGCCGAGCGCCGGTCCCACGAGCGCCGGGCCGGCGAGTGCGGAGCCGGGCGGCGGCGCGGTGGTCTCGCTCACCTTCGACGACGGCCTGCGGCGCCAGGAGCGGATGGCACGGGAGCTGACCGAGCGCGGCATGGCCGGCACCTTCTACGTCCACAGCACCCGCGTCCAGGCCGACGGCTACCTCGACCGGGCCCAGCTGGCGCGCATGGCGCGGGCGGGGCACGAGATCGGCGGGCACACCCGCACCCACGCCCGGCTGCCCGAGCTCCATCCCGACGAGCAGCGCAGAGAGGTGTGCGGCGACCGGGCGGGGCTGGCCGCGCTGGGCTTCACCGCGAGATCGTTCGCCTACCCGTTCCACGCCGTCGACGCGGCGGCCGGGGCCGTGGTGAAGGAGTGCGGCTACAACAGCGGCAGGGGCCGGGCGGGCGCCGCCGGGGAGCGCACCGCGCCGGCGGACCCGTACAACCTGAAGACGCCGCTGTCGGTCGGCGCGCGCACCACGCTCGCGCAGGCCCAGGAGTACGTGATCGCGGCCGAGCGGCGCAAGGGGTGGGCGATCCTCGTCTTCCACGACTACTGCGCCGGCTGCGGCCCGCTGGGGGTCGACCCCGCGTTGTTCACCGGGCTCCTCGACTGGCTGAAGGGCCGCGCGGTCGCCGTGCGCACCGTCGGCGACGTCATCGGCGGCGACGCGCGGCCCGTGCCGCCGGTCAGGGCCCCGTCGATCGTGCTGAACGCCTCGCTGGAGAACTATTTCGGCAAGGAGGGGCTCCCCGACTGCTGGCAGCTCTACGGGAGATCCGCGACGGCCGCGTTCGGCCGCGTGGCGGACGCGCGCAGCGGGCGCTGGGCCGGCCGCATCGAGGTGACCGGGAGCGACCCGGCACGGCTCAGGCTGGCGATCAAGCAGGACGACGGCTCGTGCGCGCCCCGGCCGGGCGGCCAGGCCCCGGCCCGGCCGCCCGGCCTGTCCGTCTGGTACACCTCGACCGCCCCCGTACGGTTCGCGGTCAGCACGCGGTCGGGCGACGGGGTGTGGTCGGGCTGGATCACCGGCCCCGAGTTCCCCGCCACGCGGACCTGGCGGCAGGCCACCTGGAAGCCCCGGCTGCCCGACGCCGCGGGGATCAGCTTCGGCCTGGTGCTGGCAGCGCCCGGTCAGGCCACCTTCGACGACTTCGCGCTGCGCTGAAGCACGTTCGCGAAGGCGGCCAGCGCGTACTCCGGGTGCGTGCGCTCGCGCACCAGCGAGGCCGTGCTCTGCAGCGCGGCGCGGAAGTCGCGGTCCGACAGCGCCTTGAGCGCCTTGGCCGCCGCGGCCGCCCAGTCGCCTGGCGGGTAGAGCGCTTCCTCGGGGAGGATCTCGGGCAGCGCCCCGACCGACGGCGCGATCACCGGGCAGCCCCGCACCAGCGCCTCGGCGACCGACATGCCGAACGACTCGTCGGTCGTCGTCGAGACGGTCAGGCCGCCGTTCGCCCCGATGGCGGAGTAGAGGGCGGGCATCTGGTCGTAGTCAACGCGCGGCAGCCAGCGGGCCGCGCCGAGGGCGGGCGAGGTGGCGAGCTTGGTGGTCAGCGCGGACACCTCGCTCGCCGGGGCGGTGTACCCGCCGACGAGCAGCGGCGTGACCCTGGGACGCGCGGAGGCGATCCGGTCGAGCAGGTCGGCGGCGGCCCGCCAGCGCTTGTGCCCGTCCAGCTTGCCGATCCAGGCCACCGGGGTGGAGCCGAGCGCGGGCGGAACGGTCTCGGCGTACCAGCGCTCGTCCAGGCAGTTGGGCACCACGCTGATCGGCGCCAACCCCAGCGCTCCCAGCTTGGCGCGCATGTACTCGCTCACGGTCACGATGTGGCCGGGGCTGACGGAGAGCTCGCCCAGGTAGGACAGGTTCGCCGTGGTGGTGTGCACCTCGAGGATCAGCGAACCGGGGGAGCCCGCGCGCTGCCACGCCGACAGGAAGCTGGGGCTGTCGATCACGACGAGCACGTCGGGCGCGGCCTGCCTGATGGCCGCCTCGCGAGCCTCGTCGGTGGCCGCCACCCTGGCCACGCCCGGCGGGAAGTGGCCGACCATGCCGTGGTCGGCCTCGTAGAGCACGCCGATCTCGAACTCGGCGGAGAAGTGCGTGTAGCGGTTGAGCAGCTGGGTCGACACACCGCCGAGCACGCCGTAGCGGTAGCAGAACAGTACCTTCACCGGCACTCCAGCAACGTCAGCAGCCCCTCGCGGCCCTTGCGCGCGACACGCTCGGCCATCTCGGAGTACGCGTCCACCCGGCACTCCCAGGTATTGACCGCGAGCCAGGCCCGGATCCCGGCGGCGTCGGGCGCCGTGCCGGCGACCTGCGGCAGCGCGGCGACGAACTCCGCCGCGGACTCGGTGACGTGGACGCCCGGATAACCGGCGCACTGCGGGAAGTAGGTCGTCAGCACCGGCAGGCCGAGATGGAGGTACTCGTACACCTTGATCGGGTCGACGGCGTCGGCCAGCGCGCCGTTCTTGAACGGGATCAGCGCCAGCGCCCAGCCGGTGCTGAGCTCGGCCAGCTCCAGGTGGCCGAGCAGCCCGAGCAGGCGTACGTTCTCCGGCAGCCGCAGGTCGGGCTGCTGGTGGCCGGCCAGCTCGAAGGTGAACTGGGGGTGGGCCCTGGCGGCGCGGAGCACCAGGTCCCAGTCGAACCACTTGTCCGTCAGATGCCCGAAGTAGCCGATCCTGGTGGCGCCGGGCCGGCGCGGCGATGGCGGCGCGGGGAAGGCCGGGTCGAGAGCGTTGGCGTTGACGCTCACTGGGCGGCCGCCCAGCGTCTCCATCTTCCTGGCCAGCGGCGCGGAGACCGCGGTGACCACGTCGGCGTGTGCGACGAGGTAACGCTCGAAGCCAGGGTGGTACCACTTCGCCATGCCGACCTTGGCGAACTCCTCCCAGTCGTCGCGCGCGTCGTAGATCGTCACCCAGCCGTGCGAGGCGGCGTGGGTCAGCGTCCGCACCATCGTCTCGTGCGGGAACGATGCGAACAGCAGCTTGCGCTTGCCGCCGAAATCCGCGCCCAGCACCTCGTCGAGCAGCTTGGGCGTGAGGTCGATCGGGCTCTGGAACAGCAGCGGATCGGGGTGCGACGGCAGCGGGTCGGTGTCGCGCCAGCGGTAGTAGTTGAAGAAGACCGGGCAGTCGCGGCCGAGGTAGACGCGGGTCAGGCGGATGGGCCGGTTGCCCCGGGCCTCCTGCACGAACGTGGTGCCCGAGAACATGAGCACCACCTCGTCGCCCGCGGCCGCCCTGGCACGGTCGATCCACTTGCCCAGCGCGATCCGTATCTCCTGCTCCTGCTGCGCCGGCGCGGTCGCCGCGGGCGGCGGCTCCGGGGCGGGGGAGGCGGAGGAGATCACGTCACGAGAGGGCGGGAGCGCGACGATCGTGCGGGTCGGCTTGGCAGAGGCGGCCGAGGCCGGCGCCTTCCTGGCCGGCTGTCCCGGATCGGGCCGTCCCGGGCGGCGCAGCTGCCGGTAGACGGAGAGCACGCGCCAGGCTCGCGAAGCACGGATCCTGCTGACCTGCTCGCGGTAGTCCGCCAGCCGGCCGGTCACGGTCTCCAGCTTGTCGCGTAATCGAGCGTTCTCCTGGCGCAGCTTCGACTCGGCGGTGACGAGCTTGTCCAGGCGGTGCTGGGTGAGGGAGTGGCGGTGCCGCTCGCCGTTGTAGACCGTACGGACCCTGGACAACTCCGCGCGCTGCGTCCGGTGCTCCTCGTCGAGCTCGGCGATGCGCGCGTGCAGGCCGCGCAGCGTCCTCGCGTGCGCGTCCTCGGCGGTCCGCGTGGCCTCACTGTGGGCCGCCTCCGCCGCCCGCAGGTCCTCGGCCTGGGCGCGGACGAGAGCGCGCAGCTCGTCGCGCTGGGCGGCGACGGCGTCGGCCGTCTCGCGGAGCGCATCCATGCCGGCGGTCAGCCCGTTGATCGACTCCAGCAGCCGGTCGCGCTCCTCCTGCGCGGCTCCGGCCGCCTCGCGCAGCAGGCCGAGCTCGGTCTCCGCCGCGCGCAGACCGGCACGGAGGCGGTCGCGGTCGTCCGCGAGCGTGTCGAGCCGCTCCTGCAGCTCGTTGCGTTCCGCGGCCGCGCTGCCGGCGAGCTCGGTGGAGAGCCGGGTGACGGTGTCCTGGAGCGCCGACAGCTGGTCGAGGACCTGCTGATTCGCGCCGCTCTCGCCGAGCCGCTCCTTCAGCTCGGCGTTGGCCGCGGTGACGTCGCGGTAGAGGCGGTTGGCCCGCGCCAGCTTGTCGCGCAGGCCGCGCGCCTGCTCCTCCAGACGCTCCTCGCGCCGGAGGAAGTCGGCCTCCTCCTGGCTGAGCTGGAAGGCGGGGACACCGAGCGGCGACTCCCGCCGTACGGCCACCGCGGCGATGTGCCGCTCCAGCAGGGTCAGCTCGCCGACCTCGAACAGGGGCTCGATCAGGCGGCGCAGGCCGGCGCGGTAGAAGGTGCGGCGATGGTCGTGGTGCGGCATCATCCCATGAGGTACGGAGACCAGCAGCGTCCCGCCGGGCGCGAGCACCCGGTGCAGCTCGGTCAGCACCGCCCCCGGGTCCGCCACGTGCTCCAGCAGCTCCCCGGCGACGGCCGCGTCGAAGCAGCCGTCGGGGAAGCCGAGGCGCTCGCCGTCGCCGCGCAGGAAGGCGAGCCGGTCGGCTGTGTCACCGGGTGTGTCGGCGCCCGTGTCACCGGCTGTGTCACCGGCTGTGTCACCGGCTGTGTCACCGGCTGTGTCGCCGGGCAGCCCGGCGGCCTGCCGGGCGGCGAAGGCGACGGCCTCCTCCTCGACGTCGACGCCGATCACGTGGTCGCCGCGGCGGGCGGCGAGAATGGACAGGGTCCCCTGGGAGCAGCCCAGGTCGAGGATCCGTCCCGAGGGAAGACGATCGAGCAGCCAGTGCAGCCGGTTCCTGGTCAGCTCCTGGGTCTCGGGGTCGACATCTATCCCGTTATAGGCAAAATGGACGCGATCGTGGTTCATGTGGGCTGGGACCCCTGAAGGATGATCAGTGAGGGCCCGACATTACCATTTTCACGAAATAGCCGTTAAGGGCGGTATGCATGGTGCCTGTGGTGCGTAAGCTCATCGTCGCGGTGATCGGCCTGGGCTGCCTGAGTGGTTGCACCACCTCGGAGCCGCCTGCGGCGCGCAAGCCGTCCTCGGTCGCGGCGACGCAGGCCCCGGTCAGCCTCCTGCGGGAGACCGTGTCCGGCCTGCGCGTGGACGACCAGCTCTACGTGCCGCTCGACGCGCTCGCCAAGCGGCTCGAACTGGCCGTCTCCACCGGCGCCGACGGAGTCGTCCGGGCCGAGTACGTCGAGGACGAGACCTCGCTGATCACGAAGCACGATCCGCGCGGCCCCTGGCTGCACTTCGCCGACGTGGACGTCACCACCTGGCGGCGCATCTCCGTCGGGCCGGACGGCATCCCGGTCAGCACGTACGACTTCGGCACCTTCCAGTATCCGGTCGAGGTCGTCCAGTACGGCATGGAGAACTACAGCAAGTGGGTCGCCACCGGTGACGAGAAGTACCGGCCGAAGGCCGAGACCGTGGCCCGCTGGCTGCTGGAGCATCAGGACGACAAGGGCGGCTGGCCGGTGCCCTTCGCCTACTCCTACCGCGACGGGATGGCGGGCGAGTTACGGGCCGGCTGGTATTCGGGGATGGCCCAGGGCATCGGGGCCGCCTTCCTGGCCAAGATGTACGGCAAGACCGACGAGTCACGCTACGGCGACGCCGCGCTGCGGGCGCTCGGCCCCCTGACGACCACGGTGGAGAAGGGCGGCGTGCTGCGCAGCTTCGAGGGGCACGACTGGTACGAGGAATACCCGACGCCCACCCCCACGCACGTGCTCAACGGCTACCTGTTCGCCCTGCTCGGCGTGTACGACGTCGGCGAGCTCATGGACGACGCGGCGGCGCGCGAGATGTTCAAGGAGGGCCTCGAAACCCTGGACAGGGTCCTGCCGCTCTACGACCTGTCGTCCAGGACCAGCTACGACCTCCTCCACTACACGCGGACCCCGGCCACGGCGCCCAACCCCGCCCGGTGGAGCTACCACGCGCTGCACGTCACCCAGCTGTCGGCGCTGGACGCGATCACCGGAGGGCGCTACCACACGATCGAGGAGCGCTGGCTCGGCTACCTCCACGGCAAGGCCCTTCCCGGCAACTAGCTGTACAGTCCACTGACCGATCTTGGGAGGTATCGAGGGATGCGCCGCTCGCTTCTCGTGCTGGGGGTATCCCTGGGCGCGCTGGTGGTGCTGGGAGGGCTCGGCGCCGGCGGGTTCCTCGTCTACACGGCCAGCCTCGACAGCGGCATCACCCGCCAGCCCGCGGCCCTGCCGACCTCGAAGGAGGAGGAGAAGCAGCGCCCGCAGCCCAAGCCCGGCCACGGCGAGACGTGGCTCCTGGTGGGCACCGACCTCAGGTCGGGCGAGCCCAGCACGGGAGACGCCGCCAAGACGGGAAACCGGCGGCTCGGCCCGCAGCGGACCGACACGATCATGCTGGCCCACCTGTCCGAGGACGGCGAACACGCCGCCATCGTGTCGATCCCGCGCGACTCCTGGGTGACCATCCCCGGCCACGGCCGAGCGAAGATCAACGCGGCGTTCCCCTGGGGCGGGCCCGCCCTGCTGATCAAGACCATCGAGAAGCTCACCGGCATCAGGGTCGACCACTACGCTGCGATCGACTTCAAGGGGTTCCCCGAGGTCATCGACGCGGTCGAGGGGGTCGACGTCGAGGTGGCCAAGACCGTGCGCGACACGCACAGCGGCGTCACCTGGACGGCCGGCCGCCACCACCTCGACGGCGAGCAGGCCCTCGCGTTCGTCCGGCAGCGCCACAACCTGCCCGGCGGCGACTTCGACCGGATCAAACGCCAGCAGGCGGTGCTGAACGCCCTGTCCGACCGGGTGCTGAGCGCCGGCACCCTGGCCAACCCGCTGAAGGTCGACGGGTTCCTGCGCGCGATCACCAGGTCGATCACCGTGGACGAGGGCGTGACGGCGTCGATGCTCAGGAGCCGGCTCGGCGACCTGACGGGGCTGGAGGACTCCGCCTTCTTCACGATGCCCACCCGAGGCACCGGCACGGAGGCCGGGCAGAGCGTCGTCTACCTGGACGATCGCAAGACCCGCGCGCTGAGCGACGCGATCAAGGCCGACCGGGCCCGCGACTACGTCAAGCGCAACGGCCAGGGCAACCGGGTGAAGCAGGTCCGCTAGCCGGCGGTCACTCGTCGCGGATGTTCCAGACGCGCACGGTCCAGTCCGAACTCGCCGAGACCGCGACAGGAACGCCGCCGGCCTCGCGGCCATCCGTGCCGCCATCGGTTTCGCCATCCCCGCCGCCGATCGGGCCGCTGACTCTGCCGGTGGCCAGCGCGTACACCGGGCCGGCATGCCCGCGGACCACCCTGCCCGCCGCCTCGCCGGTGCGCAGGTCCCACACGCGCAGCGACCGGTCGTCGCCCGCCGAGACCACCCGCTCGCCGTCGGCCGCCAGCGCCCGCACCCAGTCGGTGTGCCCGGTGAGCGGCCCGCCGACGGCGGTGCCCGTGATCAGGTCCCAGCGGCGCAGCGTACGGTCCTCGCCCGCCGACACCGCGACGGGACGGCCGCCGACCACGGTGGCGGCCACCGCGAGAACGGCGCCGTCGTGGCCGGTCAGCGGGTCGCCGATCTGCTCGCCCGCGGTGAGGTCCCACAACCGCAGCTCGTGGTCCTCGCTCGCGGAGATCACCACGGTTCTGCCGTCGACGGCGGCGGCCGCCAGCGCCCTGATCGGCTTGCCGTGCCCGGGCAGGGGCGGCCCCGCGGGCGCGCCCGCGGCGGCGTTCCACCGGTGCAGGCGCCCGTCGGCGCCCCCGGAGACGATCAGCTCGCCGGCGAACGTGACGGCGTTGACGCTGCCCCGGTGGCCGGTGAGCGGCTTGCCGAGCGCCGCCCCGGTGTCCAGCCGCCACCTGCGCAGCGACCCGCCCGCGTCGCCGCTGACGGCCACCGGCTCGCCGTCGAGCGTGCCCGTGGCCAGCGCCTTGATCTCGTCGGTGTGGCCGAGCAGCGGCGTGCCGACGGGCGCGCCCGTCGCGGGGTCGGACATCCTGACGGTCTTGTCGGAACCGCCGGAGACCGCCACCGGCCGGCCGCCCACGGTGGCCAGCGCGACCGCCCTGACCTCGTCGGCATGCCCGGGGTTGCCCGCGGCCACGGCCGAGGCGGTCCACGTGGCCAGGTCCCACGTCCGCATGGACTTGTCGGCGCCGCCGGAGAACGCGCGCGGGGCGCCGTCGACGACGGCTGCCGTCACCGCGGTGACGAACCCCGTATGCCCGGTGAGCGGGGTGCCCACCGGCTCGCCCGCGGTGTCCCAGCCGCGGATCACTCCGTCGCGGCCGGCGCCCAGCAGCGTCCACGACGTGCCCGACCGGACCGCCGCGAGCGAGATCACCACCTCGGGCAGGTCGCCGATCGTGCGGACCGAGCCGGAGCCGAGGTCCCACACCCTGACCGTCTTGTCGTCGGAGGCGGAGACGACCGCCTCCGGGGTGGCGGCCAGCGCCCGCACCCAGTCGGTGTGGCCGGAGCGGGCCGGGCCCGCGGGTTTGCCGGTGCGCAGGTCCCAGAACCGCAGCACGCGGTCCTTGCCCGCGCTCACCGCGACCGGCTCGCCGTCCACGGTGGTGGTGGCGACGGCGAGTACGGCGCCGGTGTGGCCGGTGAGGGGGCCGCCGATGGGGCGGCCGGTGGTGAGGTCCCAGATGCGTACGGTCTTGTCGTCGCTGCCGCTGACCGCGACGGGTGTGCCGTCGACCGTGGTGGTGGCGACGGCGAGTACGGCGCCGGTGTGGCCGGTGAGGGGGCCGCCCTTGGGGCGGCCGGTGGTGAGGTCCCAGATGCGTACGGTCTTGTCGTCGCTGCCGCTGACCGCGACGGGCGCGCCGCCGACCGTGGCCGTCGCCACCGCGCGCACCCAGTCGCCGTGACCGGGCATCGGCGCGCCGATCGGCCGCGCCGTGTGCCCGTCCCACCGCCGCAGGGTGCCGTCCTCGCTGGCCGTCACCGTGACCGGGCGGCCGCCGACCTCGGCCGCGCCGACGGCGGTCACGGCCGCGAAGTGCCCGGTGGGCCGCCAGCCGACCGGGCTGCCGAAGCCGGCGGCGGCCGACGACGAACCGGGCGGCGTCCCCGGGGCCTCGATCAGCCGGGGCACCAGCACCGCGCCCGCTCCGATCAGCGCCACCAGCACCGCCCCCGCCACAGTGAGCCGCCCCACGCCCCGGCGGGAGAACAGGGTCGGCGGCGCGGTGGCGGTCGGCTGCGAGACCGGGCCGGGGTGCTGCGCCTGGACCGGCCGGGCGGTGGCGGGCACCGGAGTGGGCGGCGCGAACGGCGTGTTCGGCCCCGTTGCCGGTCCTGTTGCCGGTCCAGGTGTCGGTTGGGCCGGCCACGTTTGCCCGCCCTGCTCGGGCCCCGCCGAGGGCACGATGAGGGCGTTGAGCACCTGGCGGGCGGTCGGCCGCGCTTCGGGCGGGCGTATCAGGCAGGAGGTGATGACCGAGCGCAGCGGCTCGGCGATCCCGCTGAGGTCGATCTCCTTCTGGCGCAGCGTGATGGCCATGGCCGCGATCGTGCTGCCGCTGAAGAGCGGCCGGCCCAGCGCCGCGAAGGCCATCGTCAGGCCCCAGCTGAACAGGTCGGAGGCCGGAGTGACCCGCTCGCCCGCCAGCTGCTCGGGGGACATGTAGGCCGGGGTGCCCAGGACCCCCGTGACGGTCACCGTCTTGTCGCCGAACGCGCGCGCCACGCCGAAGTCGATCACGTAGGGGCCGTCAGGGCCGAGCAGGACGTTGCTGGGCTTGAAGTCGCGGTGGACGATGCCGGCGTTGTGGATGGAGACCAGCGCCGTGGAGGTGTTGACGGCCAGCCGCATGAGCGCGGAGGCGTCCAGCGGCCCTCTGGCCAGGACGTGCTGCTGCAGCGACTCTCCGGCGATGTAGTCGCTGACCATGTAGAGGCGGCCGTCGCTGATGCCGTGACCCAGCACGCGCACCGTGCAGAACGAGGCGACCTTGGACGCGACCTCGATCTCCCGCTGGAACCGTAACCTGGACTCGACGTCGGACGCGTCGACCGAGTTCATCGTCTTGATCGCCACGAGCTGCTCGTCGTCGCCGACTCCGAGATAGACCGTGCCCTGACCGCCCTCGCCGATGCGGCCCGTGATCCGATAGTGGTCGACGGACCTGGGATCTCCGGGCCTGAGGGGCTGGATGTCCGGCACGAGTCTCCTGGGCGGGGGGCGGGCTGCGGCTGACCTCGATCATAGGGCCACAAGGTCCACCGAGGCAGGGACGATCACCATGGCACCCGCGCACCGCCCGGTGGCGCGGCGCGCGCGTGCCGCCCGCGCCCGCCGCGCCTTCCCCGGGCGCTCCCATGGGCCCTCCTACGGGCGCACCTCGTAGACCATGTTGAACGGCGTCCGCGCCGCCTCGCGGAACCGGGTGAAGCCCGCCTCCGTGACGACGTCGCGGATCGCGGCGCTCCCGGCCTGCGCGCCCAGCGCGTACCCGCCCGGCTGGGACAGGGCGCTGGGCACGCAGAGGAACGTGGACGCGCTGTAGTACAGCCGTCCCAGCGGGTGGAAGTTCTCCTCCACCCGGTCCGAGGCCAGCGGCTCCACCAGGAGCCACGTACCGTCAGGAGCCAGCGCCCCGCGCACCCGCCGGGCCGCGCCGAGCGGGTCGCCCATGTCGTGCAGGCAGTCGAACATCGCCACCAGGTCGAAGTCCGTGCCGCTGAAGTCCTGCGCGCCGGCGACCTCGAAGCCGACCCGGTCGGCCAGCCCGGCCTCCGCGGCCCGCTTGCGCGCCAGCGCGATCGACTCGGTGTGGTAGTCCGAGCCGAGAACCGTGGCGCGCGGGTACGCCTCGGCGAGCAGCAGCGACGACGAGCCCAGGCCGCAGCCGACGTCGGCGACCCTGGCCCCGGCGGTGAGCTTCGCGTCGACCCCCTCCAGCGCCGGGATCCAGTGCGGGATCAGCTCCGCCGTGTATCCGGCGCGGAAGAACGCGTCGCACCCGACGAAGACGTCCTCGGCGTGCTCGTGCCAGCCGACGCCGGCGCCCGTGCGGAACGCCTCCGTGATGCGCGGCTCCGAGCGGAGCATCCCCAGGGCGATGAGGAACGCCGCCGGCACGTTCGGGCCGCCCGGGTCGGCCAGGCAGAACGCCTGCTCCTCGCTCAGCGAGAACCGGCCGGTCTCCGGCTCGTAGCCGACGTACCCGCCGGCGGCCTGGCCCCGCAGCCACTCGGTCAGGTAGCGCGGGTGACATCCGGTGCGCTCGGCGAACTCCTCGGGTGTCGCCGGGCCTTCCGCGAGCGCGCGGTAGAGGCCCAGCCGCTGGCCGACCACGACCGAGCCGGCGGCCTCGGTGGCCGCCATGTCGGCCACGACCCGGCCCAGGAACTCGTTGACCTTCTCGCGGTCCATCCCCGTCTCCTTCCTGTCAGGCCGGCTTCCACCGGCCTCAAACCCCCAAGGTCGGCACATGCCCCGTCACGGCGGCGGCACGCGCCCACGGGCCGAGTTCCGGGTGCGGGAGGTCAGCCCGCGCGCAGGAGCGACTCGATCGGCGGGTTGACGCGGGCGAAGCCCTCCTGGCTGCGGTACGGGTAGTAGGGGTAGGCGGCCGTGGCGGTGCTCGCCGCGTCGAGCCTGGCCACCTGGTCGCCGGTGAGGCGCCAGCCGGTGGCGCCCAGGTTCTCCCGCAGTTGTTCCTCGTTGCGGGCGCCGACGATGACCGAGGCCACGGTCGGCCGCTGGAGCAGCCAGTTGAGGGCGATCTGCGGGACGCTCCTGCCGGTCTCGCCGGCGAGTTCGTCGAGGACGTCGACCACCGCGTAGAGGCGTTCGTCGTCCACCGGCGGGCCGTAGGCGGCGGTCCTGTGCAGCCTGCTGACCTCGGGGAGCGGGACGCCGCGCCGGATCCTGCCGGTGAGTCGGCCCCAGCCCAGCGGGCTCCACACCAGGGCGCCGACGCCCTGGTCGAGGCCGAGGGGCATCAGCTCCCACTCGTAGTCGCGGCCGACCAGGGAGTAGTAGACCTGGTGGGCGACGTAGCGCGGATATCCGTACCGTTCGGCCGTCGCGAGTGACTTCATGAGCTGCCAGCCGGAGAAGTTGGACACGCCGACGTACCGGAGCTTGCCGGCTCTGACGAGGTCGCCCAGAGTGGACAGCACCTCCTCGACCGGCGTGGCGGCGTCGAAGGCGTGCAGCTGGAACAGGTCGATGCGGTCCGTGCCGAGGCGGCGCAGCGCGTCGTCCACCACCTTGATCAGCCGGGGGCGCGAGGTGCCCGCGCCGTCCGGCCCTTCGTGCGTGGGCAGGCCCGCCTTGGTCGAGATGAGCGCCCGGTCCCTGCGTCCTTTCAGCGCCTGGCCGAGCACCTCCTCCGAGGCGCCGTCGGAGTAGACGTCGGCGGTGTCGAACATGGTGACGCCCGCGTCGAGGGCGATGTCCACGAGCCGCCTGGCCTGCGCCACGCCGGTGTCGCCCCACGCGCCGAACAGCTCGCCCTTGCCGCCGAAGGTGCCGGCGCCGAAGCTCAGCGCGGGGACCTTGAGGCCGGAGGCGCCCAGTTGCCGATGGTCCATGAGTCCGTCCACTTCATTAATGGGTCAATTGTTCCGTTAAGGATAGCACGCTAACGGAACTATGCGCCCATTAGTGGCGCGTGCGGATCCGGCGGAACGCCAGCCCGGCGACGACGGCCGCGGCGGCCCCCAGCAGCGCCAGCACCAGGGGCACGATCGTCGCCGGCCACGGCCAGGCGCTGCCGCTCAGCTCGACGTCGATCACCGGGTACTCCAGCGTCTTCGCCGTCCACCGGGCCGTCTGCACGTCATAGGTTCGGGCGATGTCGCGCAGAACCGGATCGAACGCGAACTCCTCCTCAGCGTGCAGGTACACCGGACGCAGACCCGCCACGGCGTCCACCGCCTGCCCCCGGGCGGCGTCCAGGCCGGGCACGAGCAGGCGGTCGAGCCCCTCCGCGGCGGCCGCGACCGTCGAGCGCGGCACGAAGGTCAGGCCGTGCCTGGACCGGAATGGCCCGTCGCCCAGCGCGACGGTGCGCCCGACCATGGCGTGCTCGGTGTACGAGATGAACGCGGAGGCCAGCTCCAGCTCCCCGATGCCATCGGCGACCCGGACACCGATGGACGAAGGCCCCGGATGGTAGGAGGCGTTGAGCGCGACCACCACGTCAGGCGGCTGGAGCCGGGACTCGGAGATCCGCGCGGGAGCGCCAGGGGAGTAGTGACGCCAGTGCACCCTGCGCGCCGCCTCCTGCGCGGCGTCGGGGTCGGCCAGCCGCTCGAGGACCCGGAGGGCGCCGTCGATGCCGGACAACACGCCGGCCGTGGTGATGAGGTTCCCCTCGTCGACGTACCGTACGCCGGTGACCCACCCGACGTCGCGGAAGTCGTCGCGCAGCCCGGCCATCCGCCACCAGTGGGAGGTCGCGGTCCTGCCGTCCAGCAGCCCGCTCGCCGCGAGCGTGCGCGCGCCGTTGCAGACGCTCATCGTCAGCGCGCCGGCGGCCGACTGCTCCCGCAGCCAGCGGGTGATCGAGCCGAGTTCGGCGGGGCTCGGGTCGTCCAGGGCGGGGACCATCACGGCGTCGAGCGTGTCGTTCCGGTCGCTCAGCAACCGTGCCAGCTCGCCGAAGGTCAGGTCGGGCACCAGATCCAGGCCGCCGGTCAGGGGCACCAGCCGGGCGCCGGAAGAGACGACGTAGGTGTTGACCCGGCCGGTGCCCGCCAGCACCTCGTACGGCCCGAGCAGGTCCGCCACGTTCGTGCCGCCGCCGCCGGCCAGCAGGGCCACCGTCGGCTTGGCCGGGTCGTGCGCCTTCGGCGCCGGCCGGGCGGCCACCGTGTCCGCCCCGGTGTCCGCCCCGGTGTCCGCCCCGGTGTCCGCCCCGGTGTCCGCTCCCGTGTCCGCGCGGGCCGTGTACAGGTCGCCGAACTTGCCGACCGTGTTCACCGCGGAGACCGCGCCGGGAAGCAGCAGCGCCGCCAGGACGATGGCCGTCCCGCGGAACCACCTGCCCCGGAACCTGAACCGGTGCCGGGGGTCCGCGTACTCCGCGCGCCGCCACACCATGGCCGCCGCCATGAGCACGAGCGGGATCACATGTCCGATGAGCGACACCAGAGCGGCCGGTAACACACCGAACCAGTAAGGGACGAGCAGCACCGGGAACGGCAGGAACACCGCCGATCCCATCTCGGCGATCCGCGGCCAGGTGTGCCGGCGCACCAGCATCCAGATCGCCACACCGGCGGCCATGCCGGCCGCCATGAGCAGGATGTAGACGTCGAACCGGCCGACCTTCAGCACCGAGACCCACAGGGGGTCGAGCAGCATCATCCCGAGGGCCGCCGCGATGACCAGTTCGAGGTAGTGCCAGACGAGGCGAGCGGCGGTGCGCGCCCCGCCGGGACGGCGTTCATGGTTCGTCATGCCGAACTCCTGACGTGAAGGACGTTGAGGCCCCTCACGCTAGGAAGCCCGGCGCACCGCCGAATCAGTGAAGTCGCCGGTCCGTACGCCGGTCCGCACGCCGGTCCTCGCGTCGGTCCTCGCGTCGGTCCTACGCTGGGCGTTCGGCGAGCACCATGCGCATGAGCTCGGCCCGCGAGGTGAGGCCGGCCTTCTGGAAGACCTTGCGCAGGTGGTAGTCCACGGTGCGCGGGCTGAGGAACAGCTGGGCGGCGATCTCCCGGTTGGTCAGCCCCTCGCCGACGGCCAGCGCGATGCGCAGCTCCTGCGGGGTGAGCGTGGTCAGCGCCCCCGCCTCGGGGGTTCGCGCCGACTCGCCGGTGGCGCGCAGCTCGCCCAGCGCGCGATCGGCCCAGGCGACCGCGCCGATGCGGCGGAAGGTCTCCGCCGCGCCGCGCAGGTGCTGCTGCGCCTGGGAGCGCCGCCGGTCGCGCCGCAACTGCTCGCCCAGCAGCAACTCGGTACGGGCCTGCTCCAGCGGGGCGTCGGCCAGCGCGTGCAGGCGCAGGCTCTCCGCGTAATGGGCCGCGCCGTCCTCGCAGACCAGCGCCCGGCAGCGCGCCGTGAGCGCGCCCAGTTCCGGAGAGGCGGTGTGCTCCGTCCACCGCGCGTAGCGGGTGGCGGCCACGGCGGCGCGGTCGTGCTCGCCGGCCCTGACCAGAGCCTCGACGAGATCGGGCACCAGGCCCATCGCCAGGTCGGAAGGCTGGTCGGCGTCCCACCCGCCGACCGCCTCGAAATGCCGCGCGGCCTCGCCGTGCCTGCCCGCGGCCAGCTCCACCAGCCCGAGGGCCCGCCTGGCGTACGCCGTCGCATCCGCCAGTCGGCGCTCGCTTGCCTCGGCCAGCACCTCCGCGGCCAGCTCACCTGCCTCGGGACGGCCGCGGATCGCGGCGCACAAGGCCAGCAGCCCACGGTTGCGGCAGGCCGTGTTCGGCTGGCCGACCTCGGCGGCGAACGCGCAGCCCTCCTCGGCGTGGGCCTCCGCCAGCCCGAGCCTGCCGCGGGAGATCTCGTCGGTCGCCTGGTATTCGAGGTTCCACGCGAGCGCGCCCAGCGAGCCGCCGGCGCGGGCCAGCCGCCCGGCGTTCTGGTACAGGCGCCTGCTCAGCTCACGGTCGCCGAGCCCTCGGGCGATCGCCCCTGCCAAAGTCATCGTGATCGGATCGGTGAGCGCGTCCACGCCGGCGGCGTCCCGTGCGGCGGGGCCCGGATCGTGGCCGGCGCGGACCAGGCAGGCGGCGCGCAGCAGCCGCAACACCGCGTCCTCAGGACTGTCCCGGCTGTCCATGCTGTCCCGGCCGTCCCAGCCCCGGCTGTCACGCTGGGCCCGGTCCCGGTCGTCCCAGCCCTGGTCCCGGTCGTCCCGGTTGTCCTGCTGGTGGTCCCGGATGTCCTGCTGGTGGTCCCGGTGGTTCTGGTCGTGGTCCTGTTGGTCCCGCTGGTCCTGTTGGTCCCGGTGGTGGTTTCGATCGGCCTCGCTGTCCTGGGTGTCCTGGGCGTTCTGGCCGTCCTGTTCCGGCATGCCCGCGTCGAGCCAGTCGGCGAGTTCGGACCAGGCCCTTGGCCGGTTGGTGCGGATTCCGAGGTCGCCGTACATCGCGATGGTCGGGGTGAAACGGCGCCGGTCGACCCGCAGCGCTCGCGGGATCCATGGCCCGATGAGGTCCATCGCGTCCTCGGGAGAGCCGGTGAATTCGGCCACCACGGCACGCATCGCGGCAACGGAGATCCGGTCCACCTCATCCAGATGGGGCTCGCGCTCGGCCCGGTCGAGCAACTCCCCGGCCGTGGCGGTGAACCCCCCGCGAAGGGCGGCGCGCGCCGCGGTCCACAACCGCCGCCCCCGGTGCGGGCCGGCTGCGGTGAGCTCGGCGGCCCGCGACAGCGCGGCCATGGCCGCCGCCGGGCCACCGCGCAGCGCGGCCTGCTCAGCCGAGCGTTCGAGCAGCTCCGCGGCCTCCTCGTCGTGGCCGGTCGCGGCCTGACCGCGGTGCCAGGCCCGCCGGTGCTGGTCGGCCGGGGCGTCGAAGGCCGCCGCGAGGGCCCGATGGATCGCCGCGCGCCGCCCCGGCGTGGCGCTGTGATAAATCGCCGACCGCATCAGCGGATGCCGGAACATCAGCCTCGGCCCGTCGTACGTCAGCAGCTCGTCGAGCTCCGCCCGGTGCAGCGGCCCGGTGCCGACGCACAGCTCGACGGCCGCCTTCTCGATCGTCTCGACGCTGCCGGAACCGTCGGCGGCGACCAGCTGCAGCAGCGGCAACGCCTCAGCGTGCCGGGCGCGGACCCGGGTCAGGAACGAGCGCCGCAACTCGTCGGTCAACGCCGGCGGCTCCTGCGCTCCTTCCGGCGGCAGCTCCTTCCCCGCCAGCTCCAGCAGGGCCAGCGGGTTGCCGCCGGTGGCGGCCAGCAGGTGGCAGTGCTCGCCGTCGGTCAGTCGCCGCCCGCCCGCGCGCTCCGCCAGCAGCGCTGTGGCCGCCTCCCCGCCGAGGCCCATGAGCGGGACCCTGCGCAGGTGAGGCAGGTCGGTGCCGTGGCCCTCGTCGGCCCGCGCGGCCAGCATCAGCGCGACGGGCTCGTTGTCCAGCCGGCGAGCGACGAACGCCAGTGTCTTGAGCGTCGGCTGGTCCGCCCAGTGCGCGTCGTCGACGACGCACAACACCGGCCGCTCCCCGGCCAGCAACGACAGCAGCGACAGGCCCGCCAGACCCACCAGGAACGGATCGGGCGGGCCGCCGTGCGCCCGCCCGAACAGGATGTTCAATGCCTGAGCCTGCGGCCCCGGCAACTCGCCGACCGAACCGAGCACGGGCATCAGGAGCTGGTGCAGGGTCGCGTACGCGAGATCCGCCTCGGGCTCGACGCCGACCGCGCGGAGCACCTGGAAACCGGCCGCCCGCTCCTCCGCGTACGACAGCAGCGCCGTCTTGCCGATGCCCGGCTCGCCGTGCAGCACGACCCCGCCGCCGTGCCCCTCCGCGGCGCGCCGCAACAACGAGTCCAGCAACTCGGTCTCGTCGGCTCGCCCCAGCACACGCCGAGCATAGAAAGCACCGGCACCCATGACAATCATCCCAAGCCGGGACCTTCTGGAACGTGGTGGCTCCCAGGGCGAGCAACCCTCCGGACCGCCCGGCGGCTTGGTGGGATGTGTCCTTAGTGGTGCGGTGGCTTTGTGGGGTGGTGGGTCGTTCGTGGTGCGGTGGCTTTGTGGGGGTGGTTAGTCGTTCGTGGTCAGGTGTTTGGCGTGGGCGGGGGTACCTCGGTGGGTCGGCGTCCCTGCGGGACGTGGTGTGGACGCTTCGAGGCGGTTGTTCTGTGCGGGCGTGGCGGGTTGCGCGAGACGGCGGGTGACGAGACCGGCGATCTCGCCGATGCGGAGTGAGGCGATGGGCTCCTAGCGTCGGTTGCGTATCGGACCTGCGAGACGCACCGGGGGCGAGGCCACCATGACGCGCGGAGCCTTGAGCGGCCGTACCGCCATCGTCGCCAGTGCCGGGCGCGGCATCGGTCGCGGCGCCGCCGCTACGTCATGCGCACTGAGCAGGGCGGGCGCCAGCGTGGTGCTCGCCGCCCGCGACGGCCAGGCCCTCGCCGCACTGGCCGCCGACCTCGGCGCGGCGGGCGGCCAAGCGGTCGCCGTCCCGACGGACCTGGCCAGCCCGGTGTCGGTGCGGCGGCTGGTCGAGCAGACGCTCGGCGCGTTCGGCCGCCTCGACGCCGCCTGCAACGACATCGCTGGATGCGATGCCGCCGCTTCTTGTGCCGCTGCCAGGTGTGGTGCCGGTTCCTGTGGTGCCGCCGGACGTGACTGTGCCGTTCAGGTGCGGGGTCTGTCCCTGGTGTTGAAGTACGAGATCCAGGCGATGCGCCGGAGCGGCGGCTGCATCGTCAACCTGGTGCCGTCCAGTGGCCCGCAGGCCGCCCTGATCGAGTTGACCCGCGAGGCGGCGCTGGACCTGGCCGGCTCGGGTGTCCGGATCAACGCCGTGGCAACCGGTCCGCCCGCCGGCCCGCGCGTTGGTCCGCCCGCCGGTTCGGTCGCTGGTCTGCCCGCTGGTGCGGGCGTCGGCTTGGGCGGCGGCGCTGAGGGCGTCGCTCGAGCAGTTCTGTGGCTGTGCTCGGACGCCGCGTCCCCCATCACCGGCAAGGCGCTGTACGTCCGCTCCGGACCCTGCTGCGACTCCGGCAGGCTCCCCTGCGGTAGTAGCGACCACGCAGGAGGAACGCTGGGCAGAAGGGGCGGTGTCCCAGGCCGGTGACCTGCTCTGGGTTTCCGCATCAGTGCGCCAGGAGGTGAGAGCCGTGTGAGCGTTCCGATGCGGAAAGTGACTGGAGGCGGAGGCGGCTCGTACGCTCGACAGCGGAAACACCGTCCGCTCGCTCGGGGAGCCGTCGAATGCCGCAGCACGTCCCGGTTCGTGTACGCCGTCATGCCGCAGCCGTCATAGCCGTCTCGCTCGTCACCCCCGTCCTCTGCCCCGCTCATGCGGCCGCCACGGTCCCGCACGCGCCGCTCGCCCTCAGCCACGAGGCAAACCCTGTCCGGCACACGTCGTTGGGCTCGGGCCTGTCCGGGCTGGTGGAGCTGGTGGTGGAACGGCTCCTGCTGGCCGACGCGGTGGCGGCGGCGAAGTTCGGTGGGACGAGCCCGGTCGCCGATCCTGAGCGGGAGCGCGCCCTGCTCGGCAAGGTCGCCACGCTGTCGGCCAGGACCGGCCTCCCGGCGGAGACAGGGGTGCGGTTCTTCCGGGCTCAGATCGAGGCGTCCAAGGTGGTGCAGCGCGGGCTGCACGCGCGCTGGCGGGCCCACCCCGAGCTGCGTCCCCGCGAGCGCCCCGACCTGGCCTCCGAGGTGCGCCCGCGGCTCGACCGGCTCACTCCCCGGTTGTTGCGCCAGCTGAAGGAGGCCGAGCCCGGCCGGAGCGGCCCCGGCCGCTGCCAGGCCCGGCTGACCGCCGCGCGGCTCGCCGCGCAGACCCGAGCCCGCCTCGACAAGCTGCACCGCGACGCCCTGCGCTCGGCCCTGACCCCCGTCTGCCGGGTCGGTGCCGTTGATCACCGGTCCGGTGCCGTGAAGGGATCGGGGCCGGTCGGATGAGGTGACGCGGAGGCGTCAGAGGGTTCTCGTCATGAACGCGCTGTGCGGGTCGGGCTTGTAGTCCGCGAACGGCTCGCAGTACGCGAAGCCGAACTTCTCGTACAACCGCCGGGCGGGCAGGAAGAACTCGGCCGAGCCGGTCTCCAGGCTCAACCGGGTGAAACCCATGCGGCGGGCCTCGGCGATGATGTGATCCAGCAGCAGGGACGCGATCCCGCTCTGCCGTCGCGCCTGCGAGGTGCGCATCGACTTCACCTCGGCATGGCCGGCGTCCAGCCTCTTGATCGCCCCGCAACCGACGACCGTGTCACCGTCCATGACCGACCAGAACGTGACGTCGGGCTCGCGGAGCCCGTCGAGGTCAAGCGCGTGCTTGCTCTCCAGGGGCGTGATGGATCGCATCTGCTGGACGTGTTCGTCGAGGAACCCGGCGATCTCCGGGCTGGACAGGTCGTCGACAACGATCTTCATAGGCGTCTCCTTCCGGCGGCCGTCAGGCATAGCGTGCCAGGCCGCCGCCGGCCGGGTTCCGGAGGGTGGCGGCTGCGAACCCCGGTCATCGCCTATAATTTAGACATATGTCGAAGCAGGGAGTGCTCTCGTGACCGTCGCCACCGGGCAGCCGTGCTGCGCGCCGATCGCCCGCGAGCCGCTGTCGGAAAGCGCCGCGGCGGACCTCGCCGCACTGCTCAAAGCGGTCGCCGATCCGGTACGCCTGCGCCTGCTGTCGCTGATCGCCTCCCACCCCGGCGGCGAGGTGTGCGTGTGCGACCTCACTGACGCGTTCGACCTGACCGCGCCGACGATCTCCCACCATCTGAAGGTGCTGCGCACCGCGGGACTGATCGGCGGCGAGCGGCGCGGCACCTGGGTCTACTACTGGGTTGTGCCCGCGCAGGTGGCCCGGCTGGGGGAGCTGTTCACCCCGCTGGCGCAGCCCGCCGGCGAATGACGGAACGGGCGGGCGTCCTGTTCACGCGGGCGCCGTCGTCCCGGTAGGGGCTCGGCGTACTCCGCCGCGCCGCCAGGACGAACCCCCCGCGGCCAGCAGCGCCCACCTTCATGGGCCACGCCTCGCGGTCAGCAGCCCACCCTTCATGCCCGCACCTCACCCGACGGCGGCGGTAACGCGCAGGAAACGCCTCCCCGTGTTGGATCGCAGGCCAAGGGAAACCGCGCCGGTCGTCTTTGGAGGAGGCATGGTCGTGGAACGTCGATCACCCGTGGCATCGCGACGGTCCTTGCTGGGAGTGATGGGAGCCGCGCCGTTCGCGGTCGCCGGTGGCATGGTGGCGGGACCCGCGCCGGCCGCCCCGTCCCGGCGCGGCCGGATACCGAAGGAGTTGCGCTCCGGCGGCGAGTACGACCGGTACGTCGCCGCCCGGGCCAAGGCCGGCGAGTTCTCCGGCACGGTCCTGCTGGCCCACCGCGGCAGACCCGTGCTGGAGCGCGCGTACGGCATGGCCGACAAGGCCGGGAAGGTTCCCAATCGTATGGACACCCTTTTCAACCTCGGCTCGATCGGCAAGTGCTTCACCGCCACGGCCCTGCTGCAGCTGGTGCAGCAGCGCAAGGTGGCGCTCCACGAGAAGCTGGGCACCTACCTGGACGGGTTCCCCGCCGAGGTGGCCGGGAACGTGACCGTCCACCACCTGCTGACGCACACCTCCGGCGTGGGCAGGCCGCCGAAGACGAGCGAACCGCCGGACCCGGAGGAGCAGGCGTGGGACTCGGTCGAGGAGGTGTGGGAGGGCACCCTGAAGGCCATCCGTCGCCTGCCGACGCAGTTCACGCCGGGCACCAAGTACCAGTACAGCAACGACGGGTTCGTCGTGCTCGGCGCCATCGTGGCCGAGGTGTCGGGGCAGGACTACTACGACTACGTACGCAAGCACGTGTTCGCTCCCGCCGGCATGAAGCGTACGGACTTCTACACCAGGCCGCAGATCCTGGCCGCGGACGACATCGCGCACTCCTACACGACCGACCGCCGGACCGGTGAGCGTTACGACTTCACGGCGAGTGAGAGGGCCCCGTTCGTCGGCCTGCCCGCCGGCGGCTCCTACTCGACCACAGGAGAGCTGCTGACGTTCGTGCGGGCTCTGCGGGAGGACGGCAAGCTGCTCGAGCACGCGACCGTCGAGATGGCGACCAGCGGCAAGACCGTCGTGCCTCCCGAGGAGGGCCAGGACCCGCTGCTGCTGTGCTCCCACTACGGCTACGGGTTCGCGGCGAACATCTTCGACGGCCGGCGCCTCTTCGGCCACACCGGCGGTGGCCCGGGCGTGGGCGACACCTACAACGTCTATCCCGACCTGGACTGGGTGTCGGTGACGCTCGGCAACTACGACAGCGCGGGCACCAAGCCCATCCTCCACCTGGAACGCCGGCTCATCACGGGCAACTAGTGCCGCGTCAGCCACGTTCGCCCTCGATCCTGCGTTGCCGCTCGTCGTCGGTGTCGCCCGTCGCGCCAGACGATGTCCAGGGTGGCAAGTGATCACGCCCGACGGCCTGGGAGGCCGGCAGGCGTGGCTGCGGCGCCTCGGCTCAGTCGACAACGGCGGTGGCCTCGACCTCGACCAGCAGATCGGGTTCTCCCAGCGCCGCAACGCCCAGCAGGGTGATCGGCTTGACCGGGTCGACCCCCAGCTTCGCCGCCGCCCGGGCGACCCCCTCGCCCAGCAGCGGCATCTTGTCGGGTGTCCAGTCGACGACGTAGATGGTCAGCTTGGCCACGTCGTCGAAGGATCCGCCGACCCCGGCCAGGGCGGTGCCGATATTGAGGTACGCCTGCTCGACCTGAGCGGCCAGATCCCCCTCACCGACTCGCCGGCCCGCGGCATCGCGGGCCACCTGGCCCGCCAGGAACACCAGCTTCGATCCGGTGGCGATCGACACCTGGCGGTAGACGTCGGGTTTCGGCAGCCCGTCGGGGTTGACCAGCGTCACGGTCATGTCCGCTCCTTACGCATCGGCACACCATGTTCGGCGCTCCCCGATAACATAGCAAAGCTATGTATTGTGGGCGTCATGGTGAGGATGAAGGACCCGGTCGTCCGCTCCCTGCTCATCGACCGGGCCGCGCAGATGCTGGCCGCCCGGCAGCCGGTCACGCTCCGCTCCCTGGTGGCCGGAACCGGCGTGTCGACCATGGCCGTCTACACCTACTTCGGCGGCATGGACGGCCTGTGGACAGCGATGCGACAGGAAGGCTTCACCCGCCTGGCCGCCCGCCTCGCCGCGGTCGCACCGTCGGAGGATCCGGTACGGGATCTGGCTGCTCTCGGCGCCGCGTACCTGTCCAACGCGCTGGCAAGTCCCGATCTCTACCGGGTCATGTTCGACGCCGGGTTCGAGCTCGAGAACGCCGAGGCCGCGGACGACACGCTGCACTGTCTGGTCCGGGCCGTCGAGCGGGCCACGGCCACCGGCCGCTTTCGCGACGACATCGACCCGCTGGGGCTGGCCACCCAGAGCTGGATCATCGGACACGGACTGGCGTCGCTGGTCGCCACCGGCCCTCTGCCCCATCAAGCGCTAGCCCATGGTGTGCCGCTGCTGACCGCCCTGTTCACCAGCGCGGGCGACAATCCCGAACGATGCCGTCGGTCCGTTGAACGCGGCTGGCGCACTCCTGACGCCGATCGCCGCTTCGAATCCTCCGATCCGGCGCCGGCGGACGTCTCGCCTCCATGACAACGCCTCGGAAACGGAGAGGAGGTCACCACGAGGCCCAGGCGGGGACGAACGCCGCCTGATGCGGCACGAGACGGCGGACGCACCGGGCCGGATGGTGGTTGAACCCCGGCGGGGGAGGGGGCCGTACCAGGCCGAGAGACCATCGAAAGGGCAATCATGAACATGCGCACCCTCAGCGTCCCCGGCCTGCCGGTCGCCGTCGTGCTGATCGTCACCTCGCTCGGCCCGGTGCCCGCAGGCGCCGCCACGCCCGTCTACCTGGCGGCGGCGCTCGAAGGCGCCAACGAGGTGCCCGTCAAGGGGACGAAGGCCGGCGACCAGGACGGCGGCGCGATCGCCGTGTTCCGTGTCCACGGCCGCCGGGTCGACTACGCCGTCCGATGGCACAAGATCGCCGCGCCCAGCGGGTTCCACATCCACCGCGGCCTGGCCGGGGAGAACGGCGACGTCAAGATCCCGTTCTTCGGCCAGGCGCTGCCCGCCGCCCTGCACGCCGTCAAGGGCACGGTCACGGTCAAGGACCTCAACCTGCTCGGCCGCATCCTCAACAATCCCGGCAACTGGTACGCCAACCTGCACAACGCGAAGTTCGCCACCGGAGCCGTGCGCGCCCAGCTGCACCGGATCCGCCCGGTGGCGCTGGAGTCGGTGCTGGCGCACGGGTTCAGCACCACACTCACCACGCGGGCCGACGGGCGGCAGGAGATCCCGGCGGCCGGCACGAAGGTCGGCGACCGCGACGGCCGCGCCGGATGGCTGGTGCAGCCGCAGGGCGAACGGGTGTGGTTCGCCGCCGCGTGGAAACGGATCGGCGCACCGGTGGGCGCGCACCTCCACCGCGCGCCGAAGGGCAAGAACGGGCCGGTGGCCGTGCCCTTCTTCGCCGCGAAGAAGGGCCTGCCCGCCGGGGTCAACGGCGTCGCCGGCAGCGCCGCAACCTCCGCCGCGCTGGTCCGTCGCATCCGGGACAACCCGCAGAACTGGTACGCGAACCTGCACACCGCCCGGTTCCCCGGCGGAGCGATCCGCGGCCAGCTCTATCCGGGCGACTGGTAGGCCGGTGCCGCCACCGCACGCGCCCCTGCCTGCGCCAGCGCACGCCCCCCTGCCTGCCCCACCGCATGCGCCCCGGGGCTCCGACAGCGCCGCCTCGCCGGCCGCGCGCGGAGAGCGCTCACTGTCATGAAATGTCCCGTAATAGGTGAATGGTGATGGGGGAGGTCGCTGGGTAGAGGTCGCGAGCACGGGGGAAGGGAGCCGGCCATGAACGTTCCAGCGGGGGACGCCGGACGGTCCTCGGCGGAGGGCGGAAGCTCCTTCCGGCTGCGGGACCTCTCCGACGCCGGGACGTACGTGGTGGACGACGCGGGGCGCATCGTCGGCGTCAACCCCCGGGCCGAGCAGATGCTCGACCGCGCCGCCTCGACCCTGCTGGGCCTGGACGCCCACGACATGCTGCACCGCGGGAAATACGGAGAACCCCTGCCGCGGAGCCGGTGCGTGATGCGGCAGGCCCTCATCGCCGGCGAGACCAGGCAGAGCCACCATGAATGGGTGGAGCGCGGGGACGGCTCGCTGATGGCGGTCTCCCTGATGGTGACCCCCTGCCGGATCGGCGAGGGAGGGGAGGGCGCGCTGGTGCTCTTCCACGAGGACTCCTCACCCGCGCCCGTCGAGGGGGAACGGGGACCGTCCGCGTCGTCGATGCCGGAGCTGGACCGGCTGGCCCTGCTGGCGGAGACGACCGCGACCCTCACCTCGAGCCTGGACGTCGACGAGACCGTGCGCCAGCTCATCCGCCTGGTGGTGCCCCTGCTGGCGGACTGGGCGGTGGTGGACCTGCTCACCGAGGAGGGCGGGGTGTCGCGTGCCGCCGTGGTGCACTACGAGAACGGCGTCCGGGTGCACCGGCGGAATCTGGAGGGACCGATGCCGCCGGTGCCGCAGGAGTCGTCGATGCCCCTGTCGCGGGCGCTGCGCGGAGTCACCCCCGCGCTGGTGGGGCCGCAGGACTACCAGGGGCCTCCCGACTCGGACATCGCGGTGGCGCAGCGGGAGCTGTTCGAGGAGACTGGCATGCACTCCGCGAGCATCGCGCCGATCCGCGGCGTACGGGAGGTGGTGGGCGCCCTGACCCTGGGACGCTCCGAGCGGTCCTCGGCGTTCACGCCGGCCGATCTCCTGCTGGTCGAGGATATCGCCCGCCGTGCCGGGCTCGCGCTCGACAACGCCCGCCTGTACGAGCGGCAGCGACGGGTCGCGGAGACCATGCAGCGTCACCTGCTGCCGACGTTGCCCCGGGTGCCGGGGTTGCAGATGAGCGCACGATACCTGCCCGCGCCGGACGCCTCCCAGGTCGGCGGCGACTGGTACGACGCCTTCATCCTGTCGGGCGGGGTGACGGGCCTGGTGATCGGCGACGTCGTCGGCCACGACCTCGACGCCGCGGCGGGCATGGCCCAGGTCTGCAACATGCTGCGCGCGTACGCAGGGGAGGTGGAGGAGCCTCCCAGCATGATCGTGAACCGGCTCGACGAGGCGGTGGTGCGGATGGCCGAGACGACGATGGCAACCGTCATCTTCGCCCGGGTGGAGCAGCCGGACGACACCTGGCGGCTGCGCTGGACCAACGCGGGACACCCGCCGCCCCTCCTGGTCGAACGCGACGGGCGGACCCGCTTCCTGGAAGACGGCAGCGGCCTGCTGCTGGGCACGGGGCTGTCTCCCGTGCGCGAGGACGCCGCCGCCGAGCTGCCGCCGGGCTCGCTCCTGCTGCTCTACACGGACGGGCTGATCGAGTCTCCAGGCCACTCCCTCGACGACGGGCTGGCCAGGCTTGCCCGGTACGCCGCGTCCCTGGTCGACCGGCCCTTCAGCGCGATCTGTGACGCGCTCCTCACCGGCGTGCGCCCCTCAGACAACGACGACGACGTCGCCATGCTCGCCCTCCGCATCCCCGGCTGACCCGTGCGGGCCGCCGAGGGCCGGCGAGGGCTGGCGAGGGCCGGCGAGAGGCGCTGTGGCGGGTCAGGCCACCTTGGCGGCCGGGGCGGCCCAGGTGTTGCACGAGCCCGGGTCTCCGGCGGCGAAACCGCGCTCCACCCAGGAACGGACCGTGGCGGTCGTGCCGTACCAGCTGTTCCTGCCGTCCTGGTCACCGACGGGGAGGGACTTGAAGCGGCGCCAGTCTTTCGCGGAGCGCCCCTTCATGGGCCAGACGCTCTTCATGAAGGCGCTGCCCAGGCAGGACGACTGGAGGAAGTAGCGCCGGGACTGCTCGCGGGACTCCGCCTTTCCGCCGGCGGACAACTCGCCGAGGGCGGCCGAGATGCCGGTCAGGTACTGCACGTGATATCCGTACATGGAGGCGGCCGTGTGGAACAGCCACAGGTCGGAGGGGTTGGCGGCCCACTCCTCGCCGATCTGGAAGATCAGCGTGCGGGACTTCTCGCAGTACCAGGCCTGGGAGTCGGCGCCGTCCACCGCCAGGCCGCAGTGGTTCCTGGGGATCCGGTTCATGTGCCGCACTTTGACCGGTTCGTACGGCAGGCCGGCGCCGGTGAGGTGCCGTTTCCAGGCGCGCTCCAGGCAGGCGACGACCGCGTTGACGTAGGCGCGTGCCAGCTCGCGGTCGCCACGCCTGACCGAGGGCTCCCTGCAGGTGGTCTTGGGGAGCGGACCTGCCTGGTAGAGCGGGTTGGCGGTCAGCTCGGAGCGGTCGACGGGGTGGACCGTCGTGCCCATGGCGGCCGTGCCCATCGATGACCCGGTAAATGGCCCGGTAAATGGCCCGGTCAACGACGCGGTGAGGGTGCCCGCCAGCGCCGTGATCATGAAAAGTCTCACGTGGCGTGACTCTAGGGCCCGGCCTGACCGCCGACAAATCGGTGCCGGCCGGTCGACGCGGCGTAGGACCGGATCGTCTCCAGGAACAACACGATCACGGCGATCCCGAGGAGCCCGTGGTGCCACTGCCAGCCCACGCCGATGCCGATGAACCCGTCCACGGCCATGATGATGCCGCCGCCGACGACGGCCGCGGCCATCCCGGCGAGAACGAGCAACATCAGCCGTCCGGGCACCCGCCGGCCCAGCGGCAGGACCGTGAGGAGGACCACCCCCGCTCCCGCCACCCCGGACGCGGCCGCGAGCCACTGCGCCGTGGCCGCGTCCATGAAGTAGCTCGCGGCCTCGGAGGCCGGCACCGGCGGGCCGCCAGGGAACCCGAGCCGGTCCTGCGCGGCGAAGACGGCCTTCCCCGCGGCGTAACCGAGGAACAACCCCGCCACCGCGTACGCGGGCCAGCATCGTGGCCGATCAGAACGCCTCATGCCCGGTCACCGTAGACGCCGCCCGCCGGGTCTCCTTCCCCGCGGCAGGGGAGGAGCGTCCCCCGTGAGAGGGAGAAACCAGGGATGCGGCAGCGGCTACGTCATTTGTCCACCAGCCGCCCGGTCATTTGGGCGGTGTCGCCCGGATCAGGTCCGTGCCTACCATGTGGCGCGGAGGGCGCCGACACGTTCCGCCCGGGGACGAGAAGGGAGACTGAACCATGGACGTCTCCATCGGCACGATCTGGGAGGCCGTCGCCCGCCGCCTACCCGACGCGGTGGCCATCTCCGAGCCGGGGCGCGACCACACCTACGCCGAGTTCGACGACCGGGCGGCCCGCCTGGCCGCGGCGCTGGAGCGGGCCGGGGTGGGGCCGGGTGATACGGTGGCCTGCTACCTCTACAACGGCGCGGCCTACCTCGAGACCGTGTTCGCGGCGTTCAAGCTCGGCGCCGTGCCGGTCAACGCGAACTACCGCTACACCGGTGAGGAACTGTCCGCCGTGCTCCGGGACGCCGACGCGGCGGCGATCGTCTTCAGCGGTGAGCTGGCCGCCCACGTCGGCCACGCCGCGCGTACGGTGTCCACGCTGCGCCTGCTCGTACGGGCCGGCACGCCCGCGGACGGAGCCGCCGGCCCTCCTGCGGCCGGCCTGGACGATCTCCTCGCCGGCACGGAGCCCAGGCCGGCCGCGTCACGGCCGAGCTCGGACCGGCTGTTCATGTACACCGGAGGCACCACGGGCCGGCCGAAGGGCGTCATCTGGCGGCAGGGGGATCTGCTGCACTCGCTGTCGGTGCCGATCTTCCGGCCGCTGGGCGTGTCCGAGCTGCCCTCGACGCTCGGCGAGGCGGCGCGGATCGCGGAGAGCGCGCATGCGCGGGGCAGGGCGCCCGCGACGATGCCGGTGGTCCCGCTCGTGCACGCCACCGGACTGTTCAACTCGATGGGCGCCCTGCTCACCGGCGGCCGGGTCATCACCACGCGCAAGGGCGGGCTCGACGCGCGGCACGTCTGGGAGACGGCCGCCGCGCAGCGGGCGGGCACGATCATCGTGGCGGGCAACGCGGTCTGCCGGCCGCTCGTCGACGAGCTCGTCGCGGCGGAGGACGCCGGGAGGCCGCACGACCTCACGTCGCTCACGTCGGTGATCAGCTCGGGTACGGTCCTCAGCGACGGCCTCAAGCGGGCCCTGCACGAGCGCGCCGACGTCACGATCATCGACGCGCTCGCCTCCAGCGAGGGCGGGCCGTTCGCCTTCGCCATCACCTCCTCCGCCGCCGACCTGCCGAGCCGTTTCCTGCCGGTCCCCGCGACCAAGGTCATCTCTCACGAGGGCGCCGAGGTCGCCCCCGGCAGCGGGGAGACGGGTGCGCTCGCCTACGCCGGCCCGCTGCCGCTCGGCTACTACAAGGACCCGGCCAGGACCGCGGCCACGTTCCGCGTCATCGACGGCGTCCGCCACTCCATCCCCGGCGACCTCGTGCAGGTCGAGGCGGACGGCGCGATCCGGTTCCTCGGCCGGGGCTCGGGTGTGATCAACACGGGCGGGGAGAAGGTGTTCCCCCAGGAGGTCGAGAACGCGCTGCTCGCCCACCCGGGCGTGACGGACTGCGTCGTGGTGGGCGTCCAGGACGAGACGTGGGGCGAGCGCGTCTCTGCGGTGGTCGCCACCTCGGACGACACCCTGACGGAGCAGGAGCTCCAGGCCTGGGTCCGCCGCGGCCTGGCCGGGTACAAGGTGCCGCGCGCCGTCGTGCTCCTCCCGGCTCTGCGCAGGACACCCACGGGGAAGCTCGAAGTGGCGTGGGCCCGGCGCGTGATCGAGGAGATGAGCGCCGGCACAGGCGGGCGGCGGGGCTGACACCCTGGCGCCGGGTGGTCTCAGATCCGGTTGCTGAGAGCGCTCAGCAGACGCCCGAACCCCCGGGTGGCCAGTCGTGGGGGTGCGGCGCCGTTCAAGCGCATGAGGCGCTCGCTCTGCACCAGCGTCCGCGGGCCGGACACGGCGAGGGTGTTGGAGGCGACGGTGGAGGCCAGGGCCGCCCGCCGCCTTCGCCTGGCGGAGTACACGCCGACGACCTCGGCCGGATCGGGCACCGTGGCCAGGCAGTCCACCAGCGTCGCCACATCCTCCAGTGCCTGGTTGGTGCCCTGCGCCCCGACAGGTGGCATGCCGTGCGCCGCGTCCCCCAGCAACACGCACCGCCCGTCGCCCCAGCGGCACGGCACCTTGCGCCGGGTGTGCGGGAACAACTCGGCATCGCCGTCGCGCAGCGAATCCAGCACCTCCTCGACCGGGGAGGCCCACCCCGCGAATCGCCGGCGCAACATCTCCAGCGGCTTGTCCTCCCGCGGCGCGTCGGGTGACCACGGCACGTCGAAGAACCACTGCATGAGCCCGTCGCCCGCGCTCGCGTAACCGAAGTCGCCCTGCCGGCCGACCATCAGCGTCGTGACCGGCCCCAGGTCGAACGGGGCCGGCGTCAGACCCTGCCAGATCGCCGCGCCGGTCAGCGCCGCCGGGGCGTCACCCAGGACGTGGGCCCGCACCCGCGAGTGCACGCCGTCGGCACCCACCAGGAAGTCGCCGCTGTGCTCCTCGCCCGTCCGCGTCCGCGTCCGCACCCGTACGCCGTCGCCGTCCGCCCGCACCTCCGTGACCCGCGCGCCGAACCGTACGGTGCCCTCCGGCAGCCCGTCGTCCAGCAGAGTGATCAACGACCCGCGCGGGAGCACACCGGGCCGCCGACCCGAACCGCTCCGCCAGCGCCTCCAGGTCGAGCTCCAGCACCGGGTGGCCGCCCGCGGTCTGCAGGCGCATCGCCGTCAGTCGCTGCCCCGTGCCTTCCAGGCCGACGCCGACGTCCCCGAGGATGGCCGTGCCGTTGCACCACAAGGTGATGGCCCCGCCCCCCAGCCGCAGCCCCGGAGCCTGCCCCAGCACCACCACCTCGTGCCCGGCGATCAGTCCGTCTTCGCGAGCTCGTCGAGGGCGGCGCGGGTGACCTGGAGCCGGTTGCCGGGAAGCGGGGTGTACGTGTCGCCCGCCTTCGCGGACGTCGCCGCCCTGCCGTCCGGGCCCGTCGCGACGTACTGCCCCTGTTCCGGACTCACCATGGTGTGGTCCCCGGTGTCGTCCCAGGCGTGCAGGAACAGCAGATAGCTCTTGTCCTGGCCGAGCTTGACCTCGTCGAGCGCGGTCAGCTTCTCGCCGTTGAGCTCTCCGCCGAGCTGCCGGACCTCGACGGAGCGCACGTCGGCGGGATCGCCCTTGAAGACGTGGGTGATGTTCGCCGTGGCGATGGTGACGATGTCGCCGACCTCCTGCTCGGCCAGCTTCCTGGCCTCGGCCAGCTCGTCGGGGCTGAGCCCGTACAAGGGGTTGGCCCTGGGATCGTCGTACCCCTCGTCGCCGGGTTCGAGGATCTTCGAGGGCTTGTCCCTCGCGGTTCGCATGCCGGTGACGTTGGCCTGCACCACGAGGTCCGCGTCGTCCCACATCTCCTTCACGGAGGCGAAAGCCGGGTAGTCGGCCGACACGACCGCATCCTGCGTGCCGGTCCCGTCCATGGAGGTCGCCGTCGTCGTGGCGGCTCCGCCCCCGCATCCCGCCACGACAAAGACGAGGCCCGCGCTGATGGCGAGCGTGGCAAGGTGTCGCTTCGCCATCAGAACTTCCTCGTGTAGCCGGTGGTGTAGTAATCCGTCACGTCGCTGTTGTCGTGGGACTGGCGGCGCGTCATGGTGTTCCGGTTGCGGCACTTGCACATGATCGAATCGCCCCGCTCGTTGTGTCCCAGGCTCAGCGCATGGCCGAGCTCGTGCGTGAAGACGCTGTGCACGAAATTCTGGAACCGGCTGGCCTCGGCGGCGATCGTGCGGGCGTTGAGAGTGATGTAGCAGCCCGTGGACCCGCCGTTGACGTGGTAGCTGTAGTAGTGCCCGTACCCTGACGAGCTGTAGCGTCCCACCTTGACGTTGCAGTTGGCGCCCGATGCGTTGCGCAGGGCCACCCTGGCGTGCTCCGACCAGCGTTGTGGCGCCCTGGTCATGGGTTGTTGCCACTGATCGTTGTAGCCGGTCACGTGGTGATAGCTGAAGTTCGACCACTTCTGCCCGTAGTCCTTCCTGTGCGCCGACACAGGGGTGGCGGTCAGCGGCACAACGGCGGCGACCAGCCCTACGACGACCACGCCCGTGGCCGCGCGGTAGTGACGGGGGCTATACCTCAACAGGAAACCTCCTTGATCGCTGCACTACGGATCGCGATCATTCTAGCGAGGCCGTTGTTTCCTTTCTGTTTCCGTTCGCGAGCCCACCGTCTTCCGGTGCCGGCATCGTGAGCATGACCCGCCTCCCGGGCGGCCTTGCTGCGCATGCGGTCCCCGTGCGAAATTTCATGGGGCGCTAGGACGGAGCAGGGAACCATCGATCGACGTGAGCCGCCCGGCCGGAGCCCGATGGGAGGCGCTCGTGACCGGGAGTCGGCTCGGAGGCGGAAACGACGGGGGCGCCGTGCGCGTGGGATCCCAGGTCCGGCGGCCGGTGCGGGCATGGACGGCGTCCGTGCACCGGCTGCTGCGGCACCTGGAGAGCAAGGGATTCGCCGGGGCTCCCCGCGTGCTCGGCATCGACGCGGACGGATACGAGATCCTCACCTATCTCGAGGGCGACACCGTCGGCGACGCCCTGGTGTGGCCGTGGTGGACCCGCACCGAGGACACGCTCGTGCAGGTGGCGTCGTGGCTGAGGTCGTACCACGAGATGGTGGCCGACTTCGTGCCGCCCGCGTACGCTCACTGGCGCACCGGCCGGTCGTGGGAACCCGGGCTGGTCATCGGGCACAACGACGCCAGCCCGTTCAACGCCGCCTACCACGCCGGGCGGCTGGCCGGCTTCTTCGACTGGGATTTCGCCGGCCCGACCACGGTGGACTCCGACGTGGCGTCGGTGGCGCTGAGCTGGGTGCCGCTGCACGCCCGTCACGTGGCCGCCGCGGAGGGGTTCACCGAGTTCGACGCGCGGCCCGCGCGATTGCGCCGGTTCCTGGACGCGTACGGATGGGAGGGCCGGGCGGAGGCCCTCATCGAGGACGCCCAGGCGCAGATGTGCGCGAGGGCGGCCCTGATCCGCCGGCTGGGCGCCACCGGCGACGGGCTCTACGCCCGGCTGCTGCTCCGCGGCGTCGCCGACGACCTCGACCAGGCCGTTCGCGAACTCGACGGTTTCCCGCGCTAGCGCACCTTGCTCATGGCCCGCCGTACGGCCCCGCTCGCGGACCCGCCCGTCATGCGGCGGCGTTCCGCCTCGTCCTCCGCGCCGGCAGGCCGCTGAGGTGGCACCCGCCGATCACCGTCGTCACGACGCCCACCGGCGGCGCGACCGGCGCCAGGAGGAGCTGCGCGGCCAGGCCGGCGGCCGGCGTCGACCGCCCCCTGCCCGCGGGCCAGGCGGGCGCACGGTGATCAACCTGACGGACGCCGACGTCTCCCGCGCGTGCGGGTGCCGCCGACGTTCACCGACGAAGGGCTCAAGGCCGCCATCGAGGCCCGTGGGGAGATTTCCGGGCTACCGGTGTTGTCGCAGCACGTCGCCCAGGCCTTCGCCCGCGAGCTGCTCTCCGACGGCGCCGACGCGGTCGGATACCTGCCCAAGGACCCCGGAGCCGTTCACCGGCGGTCCGGCGCCGCGAGCGGACCGCCGGTGATCGTGCCGGTGGCACCCGGTGAGACCTCGTCCTTCAGGCGACGGCCAGCTTCTCCAGGTCGGCGACGAGGTCACCGGGTGTAGGCAGCAGGGCGCTCTCGCCGCGGAGCCGGATGGCGGCCGTGCCGTACGCGGGGTCGCCGAGCACGGTGGCGGCGGCGCGCTCGATGGCGGCTGCGTCGGCCTGACGGTAGTCCACGCTCACCGCGGCGCCCGCGCCGCCCAGTCGTTCGGCGTAGTGGTACTCGTCGGCGTGCGACGGCACCATGATCATGGGTACGGCCGACGCCAGCGCCGTCATCATCGTGCCCGCGCCACCTCCGTTGACCACGGCGTCACAGGTGGGCAGCAGCAGGTTCAGCGGCATCGACTCGACGACCCGCACCCCGGGCGGGACCTCGCCCAGCAGGGCCCGCTGGCTGGGCGTGATCGCGGCCACCACCTCGACGGGCAGGCGCCGCAGGGCCGCGACGGCCATCTCCAGGCCGTGCAGGGTGCCGGTGCGCTGGGCGAACATGTGCCCCCAGGTGACGCACACCCGGGGACGCTCGACGGGCCGGAGCAGCCACGACGGCATGACGCCCGGCCCGTTGTAGGGCACGTAGCGGATGTGCTTCCTGGGCAGCTCGCCGGGCTCCGCCAGGCTGGGCGGGCACGGGGCCACCGTGAGGTCGCCGAGCGGGTCCACGCCCGCCAGGCCGTACCGCGACCACAACTCTTCCAGGAACGGCCCGTCGAAGTCGCGGCGCCCGTAGGTGGTGTCCAGACCCCACAGGTGCCGCACGGCGGGCACGCCCAGGCGGCGGGCGGCGATGAGCCCCGCGTAGGCGCGTGCCTCGAAAACGACCAGGTCGGGGCGCCAGCTCTCGGCGAAGGCGATGAGGTCGTCGGCGGCAGCGGCCGCGATGCCGGAGAACATCCCGATGGCGCGGGTCAGGCGCAGCCGCTGGTGCTCCTTTGCGGTCATGTCCTCCCGCGGGCCGAGGTCGTGGCCCTGCCAGAAGGTGCGCAGGTCGACGTCCTGTCCCACGGCGAGCGCCGGCAGCCCCGACTGGGTCACGGTGGCGGTGAAACCGGGCTCGCAGGCCACCCGCACCTCGTGTCCCGCGGCGCGGAGTGCCCAGGCGAGGGGGACGGTCGGGTGGAAGTGGGCCGCCGCTGCGATGGTGGTGAAGAGTATGCGCATGGGAGCGACCGTGCGCAGGGCCGGTGGAGGTGCGGTGGAGGCCCGATGGAGAGCCCGTGGAGGCCCGATGGAGAGCCCGTGGAGCCCGTGGGGAGAGCGTGGAGCCCGTGGGAGCCGGTGATCAGGCGGTCGAGTGCGACGACAGCACGCCGGCGGGCGCGCCCGCGGCCTCCCACATGGCCCGCACCGACTCCAGGTGAGGGCGGCGTGGCCGCCAGCCGAGCAGGCGCGTCGCATGCGCGATGTCCACCTGGGTCCAGTCGCCGCCCCTGGCCTGGACGGCGCCCGCGCGCTCGCGTACCGACTCCGGTGACCGTCCCGCCGCGGTCAGGAGGTCCTCGACGATGGTGCGGATGTTGATCGCCTGGCCGCTCCCGACGTTGATGAGCGGGTCGGCGGCGCGGTCGGCCGTCACCTCCACCACGAGGTCGGCGACGTCCCTGACGTCGACGAAGTCGCGCCATGCGTCCACGATCGTCAGGTCGAGCTCCGCACCGTCGCGCAGCTTGCCGACGAGGCCGCCGAGGAAGCTGGCCTCGGCCGGGTGCGGGCCGTAGACGTTGGCCACCCTCAGCACCACGGCGTCGAGCTCTCCGGCGCGGACCGCGTCGAGGATGCGGCGGGAGCCGGCCAGCTTCGTGCGCGCGTAGACGCTCTGCGGCGCGGGGCGCAGCTCCTCCGTGATGGTCAGTCCGTGCGGCGTCGGGCCGTACTCGTGCACGCTGCCCACGTGCACCAGACGGGCCGGGCCCGGCAGCATCGCCATGGCCTCGATGAGCTGATCGACGAGCCGGACGTAGGTGCGGTGCATCTCCTCGTCGCCCGCGACCCAGCCGCCGGTGGCGTTGACGACCGCCTCCACGCCCTCACCGGCCAGCACCTTCGCCAGCTCCCCGCCGGAGAGCGCGGCGACGTCCAGCGGCAGGAACCGGTACGCGCCCAGATGGGCGGCGCGGCGGCGGGCCACCGCCACCAGCGGCCACCCCTGGCGGGCGAAGGCGGCGCACACCTGCCGCCCCACGCAGCCGCTCGCGCCCAGCACCGCCACACGTCCGGTCACAGAACCTTCGTTGAAAGAACCCATGGCCCGACGCTCGCCCCAGCCGGACGACGGCCCGTCGAGCGTCGCTGGACCGGGCCCGCCGGCCCGCTCCAGCGATGCTCGAGCCGCACACGGGCGGCCCGGCCCTCTGCCTGTCCGGCGAACCGACGCGTGCGTGAAGCGACGTGAAATGCCGATGTGCCGATGGATATCGCTGCCGCCCGGAACGCCGGGCCCGGGTCTGACCGCGCTCGGGAGTTCGGTCGTTGAATGCAACATTTCCGCGCCGTTTCGGCCCGGTGGGGCGGGGATGAATATTATCGTCGCCGTCCGGGCGATGAGTGCTTCATGACACATGTCAAGTGGGCGTACGCAATTGTTCGGGTGCGATTGCAGGGGTTGACCGTGTTCGGGGCGCGCCTTTACCATGCGATCATGGAAATCCGATATCCGGTTGAAAACGACGATTTTCAGCGTGACGACGTTAAGGTTTTCACTGTCAGTCAGGGCGAAGTCGGCGTCTCCCGGTCGGGCACCATAGATATCTATACCACGGGATTCGCTGGCTGCACGGGTGTGATCATCACCTCGAAGGAGGGAAGGGGAGCTCTTGTCGCCCACGTTTCCCAGCTCGGGCACGGGATCGGGCGGGGAGTCGCCGATGATGAGGAGAAGCGGCAGGCGAGAAAGAAAAACTATCTGATCGAGGCCACCCAGGGCGCTCTCAACCTGGCGAAAAACCACTTCGCGGACGGTGACGCGCTCTCCCTGGCGCTCGTCCATGGCATGAAATCGGACCCCGACTTCGCTGACGAGCTCACGACCGAAAACCCGGCCCTGGTGCATGTCCAGGATATCCGGGCCGATCGGAGCAGAGCGGCGTTGCTCTATCTGGACACGCGGGAGAAGGCGCTGTACCTGTGGGGCACCACCCAGGACGACCATTTCGACAAAATCGTGAGCGGGGTGGAGCAGTTTGAGGAGGACCCACCGAAATGCTCCGCACAGGGGACGCTCGCGCTGGTGCACGCCACCAACGGAATGTCCTGGCATCTCTACGATTGAGCGATCCGGGCGCCGCCACCGGATCGAGGGCGCCGGGCTATCCGCAGGCGCCGGTGAGCCAGGCGCGATATTCCCTCGTGAAGTTCGTCATCACACTCGTCGGCGACTGGGCCAGCACCTCCTGCCAGCGGCTCACGTTGCCGCTCCAGGCGGGTGGCGGCTCCTCCCAGCTCACGCCGTCGGTCCAGCGGGCCTCGGAGCCCTTGAGGAGGCCGGGTGGCGCTTGGCGAGCTCGGTGTGGATCCAGGAGTCCAGGGAGTAGACCAGGATGCGTTGAGAGGCCTGGCGTTCCTTGATCGGGTCGGAGATCTCCTTCCAGGCGCCCGCCGCGTAGGCGGGGTCGGAGAGGACTGCTCTGGCCTCGGGCTTGACCTCCAGCAGAGCGATCAGGCCGGTTGAGCGCACGTGGTCGAGCCACTGCCGCAGCGTGTAGACCTGCTCTCCCGTGTACGGGCCGCGTGCGATGCGGCGGTCGCGCAGGTTGTCGTCTCCCGCCGCCCACCAGGTGTTGGTGATGTTATTCCGGGTGCCCGTGAGTCCGTTGGTGGAGGTGTTGTGCCACATGACGGCCTTGGTGCCGTGCTGGGTGAGCTGGACGTCGCCTTCCACCCCGTCGGCGCCTCTGGCCTTCTGGTCGTTCAGGGCACGGACGTTGTTGGGCTGGCGGATCTGGTCGCGTTCCCAGGAGTTCGGCCCTGAAGGATAGCCGCCGTGCCCGAAGACGAGCGGGCCGTCGTCGCCTGGGAGTGCGCCACGGGCGGCGTGACCGCCAGGGCGATCGCGGCCAGCGAGGTCACGAACGCAGCCTTCGTCCTGATCAGGATGGGTGTCGCGACTCCGCCCGTGGGGGCCGGGCGAGGAATGATGCGCACGGGCAGACTATGTGCGGGGCCTCAGACGATCAAGAGCGAGCGGCGTGGCGGTGTTCGTGCCCAGGCTGGGGGTAAAAACCCGGTCAGAAGCTGCCCGAATGGGCAGACCCGGGACACGTGGGGTGTTGTCGCTGGGTGCGGGGACATCACGGTCCCATGAACGGCACGAGCACCACGGAGGACACCATGTCTCTTCTGCACTACTTCGGCATTGCACGTCGACCAGAACCCAATCCGGATCTCTATCCGGACAGCTCCGGCGCGAGTGCGCGCCGCCGCCGCCGGCGTCGCCGGTGAGCTGACCGCCGACCTCAGAAACATCCGGCCGAGAATCGTCCCGGTCGGATGTTTCGCTGCCGCATCGCGCCGTCCACGGTCCGTGAGCTCAAGAAAGCGGCCCCGCTCGGCGCGGCGACGGCAGCACGGGCAGCTCGCTGGGGTAGGCGTCCGCCGGCGCGCCCAGCACCCAGCACATAACGGTCGCCCTTCTCCCGAGCCCTCCCCGCCGGTGCCGGCGGGCTGCCACCGCCCCCACGCAGGCCTACGACGCGATCTTCAGCCGTTCGGTGGGGTGGATCAGCCGTCCGGCGGGGCGGAGGGTTCAGCCGCCGATTCATGGCATGGGTTGATGTGCGCCTCGCTGCCGGATTGGGAGGCTGACGACCTCCAGTCGGAAGGAGCGAGACACATGTCGGAAATGAGCGGTGGGAGCACGAGCCCGCCTGGCCGCATGGCGATGAGTCGTCGTGGGCTGCTCGCCGGTGCGGGCGCCGGAGCGGTCACGGGGGCGATCGCCGGGGCGGCCGGCACGTGGGGTGTCGATGCCGCGTCGGCGGAATCGGACGCGGCGGCGTTCGGGCCGGTGACGGTACGTCCTGGTGACTCCCGTTACGACACCCTGTTGCGGGGCAACAACTTCCGGTTCGCGGGCCGGCCGGACGAGATCCGCGTGGTCGGGTCGACCGATCAGGTGGTGCGCGCCGTGTCGGACGCGGTGCGGTCCGGCAGGCGGGTCGCGGTACGCAGTGGCGGGCACTGCTTCGAGAACCTCACCGCCGATCCGGCGGTACGCATGCTGCTGGACCTCTCGCCGATGGACGAGGTCACCTATGACGCAGGTCGGCGGGCGTTCGCCGTGCAACCCGGAGCGACGCTCGGACAGGTGTACCGGACGCTGTTCAAGGGCTGGGGCGTGACGGTCCCCGCGGGCGGTTGCCCGGGAGTGGGCGCCGGTGGGCACTTCGCAGGCGGCGGGTACGGTGCCCTGTCGCGGCGGTACGGCTCGGTGGTGGATCACCTGTACGGCGTGGAGGTCGTGGTGGTCGGCCGTGACGGCACCGCCCGCGCGGTGGTGGCCACCCGCGAGCCGGACGACCCGAACCGCGACCTGTGGTGGGCGCACACCGGCGGTGGCGGCGGCAACTTCGGCGTGGTCACCCGGTACTGGCTGCGCTCGTCCGGAGCCACCGGCACCGACCCGGCCAAGCTGCTGCCGGCGTCGCCGCAGCGGATGACCCAGCACGCGATCTTCTGGTCGTGGGAGCACATGACCGAACGGGCGCTCACCGGGCTGCTGCGCAACTTCGGGACCTGGCATGAGCGCAACAGCGCGCCCGGCTCCCCGTACACCGGGTTGTACGGGATCCTCCAGCCGTCGCACCGCGCCGGCGGAACCGTCATGCTGGTCGCCCAGATCGACGCGGACCTCCCCAGGGCCGACACGATGGTGACCGACTTCGTGTCGGCGGTGACCGCCGGCGTCGACCTGACACCGGTGCTCGACATCCGGCGGACGGTGCCGTGGTTGCACCCGATGACCTGGCCGGGCACCGGCGAGGCCGGCGACGTGCTCACCCGCCGCTACAAGATCAAGGCCGGCTATCTGCGACGCTCGTTCACCGAGACCCAGCTCGCGGCCGTCTACCGCAACCTGACGAACTCCACCGGCGGGCCGGAGTCCGGCATGTTGCTCATCGGCTACGGCGGCCAGGTCGGCGCGGTGGCGCCAGGGGCCACGGCGGTCGCCCAGCGGGACGTGATCATGAAGGCGGTCTACCAGACGATCTGGGGCGACAAGAAGGACGACGCGGCCAACCTCGCCTGGGTACGCGGTTTCTACCGCGACGTGTACGCCGACACCGGCGGCGTGCCCGTGCCCGGCAAGGTCAACGACGGCTCCTACATCAACTACGCCGACGCCGACCTGGCCGACCCGAAGTGGAACACGTCGGGTGTGTCCGCGCACACGCTCTACTACAAGGACAACTACCCGCGCCTGCAGCGGGTGAAGGCCCGGTGGGACCCGCGCAACGTCTTCAGGCACGCCCTTGCCATCGAGCCTGCCCGGGCCGGCTGACCGGCGCGGACGTGCCGGTGTGGAGGTTAGATTGGCCGCTGGGAGCGGGCGCGAGGGAGGGGGCGCGGATGAGCGATCCAGCGACACGGTGGTCTGCATGGTGGCCTGTGTTGACGGCCGTCGGGCCGTACGCGTTGCTGGCGTTCCTGACCGTGGTCACCGTGGCCGACAGGCGCGCGGCAGGCACGCCCTTGCTCATGGACCTGGTCACGTGCACGCTGCTGGCGGTGTGGATGCTGGGATACCAGACGCTCCGTCCCGCCTCGCGCGAGCGAATGCCGGTGATGGCGGTCTTCTTCACCGTGCTGGTCCTGCTCTGGGCGGCTCTGGTCGTCAGGGCGCCGTGGTTCGGCTTCTTCACCCCCGCCGTCTACATCTACGCCTTCCGCATCCTGCCCTGGCCGTGGCAGCCGGTCGGCGTCGCCGCGGTGGGGTTGGTGGCGGGCACGGCGCAGGCGTACGGCGTCGACAAGAGCACGGCTGTCGGCCTGGCCGCCTACGGCGCCGTCGTCGCCGCGAACGTCATCCCCATGTGCGCCTTCGCCTGGGTCGTCCGGCGCGACGACCAGCGGAACGAGGAGCGGGACCGTGCGCTCCACGAGGCACGCGAGGCGAACCGCAAACTGGCGGCGTCGCTCGCGGAGAACGCGGCCCTGCACGAGCAGCTGCTGGTGCAGGCACGCAACGCCGGCGTGCAGGACGAGCGGCAGCGGATGGCGCGGGAGATCCACGACACGCTGGCGCAGGGTTTCACCGGCGTCATCAGCCAGTTGCGCGCGGCCGAGCACGCCGGCGACGATCCGCCGGGATGGCGCCGGCACGTCGCGGCCGCGACCGAGCTGGCCAGGGAGAGCCTGTCGGAGGCGCGGCGGTCCGTGCACGCGCTGCGTCCGGAGCCGCTGCGCTCGGCGCGGCTGGGCGAGGCGCTGGCGGGCGTCGCCGAGCGCTGGTCGGCGCTGCACGAGATCACCGTTGAGGTCACGACGACCGGTACGGCGCGGCCGATCCGGCCCGAAGCCGAGGCGGCGCTGCTCAGAATCGCGCAGGAGGCCCTGGCCAACGTGGCCAAGCACGCGCGGGCGACCAAGGTGGGGGTGACGCTGTCGTATCTGGAGCACGAGGCGGCTCTGGACGTTCGCGACGACGGCGGCGGCTTCGACCCGGCCAGGCTCGTCACCGCCGCCGAAGGCCTGAGGGCCGATCGCGGCGGGTTCGGCCTGATCGCGATGCGGCAACGGATCGAGAGCGTGTCCGGCACCCTGCAGGTCGAGTCGGAGCCGGGCGCCGGCACGGGCATCTCGGCCCGCGTCCCCTCCGAGCGGGCGGAGGCATGCGCGTGAGCGGCCCCGCCGGCCCGATCGGGCTGCTGATCGTGGACGATCATCCGGTGGTCAGAGACGGGCTGAGCAGCATGTTCGCCCGCGACCCGGAGTTCGAGGTGCTCGGCGAGGCCGCTGACGGAGCGGAGGCGGTCCGGCTGGCCCAGGCCCTGCGTCCGGATGTGATCCTCATGGACCTGCGGATGCCCGGCATGGACGGCGTGAGCGCGATCAGGGAGCTCGCCGAGCGGGGGAGCGAGGCCCGCGTGCTGGTGCTGACCACGTACGACACCGACAGCCACGTGCTTCCGGCGATCGAGGCGGGCGCGACCGGATACCTCCTCAAGGACGCTCCCCGCGACGAGTTGTCGCGTGCGGTCCGGGCGGCGGCCCGCGGCGAGGCGGTGCTCGCGCCGTCGGTGGCGGCCCTGCTGATGAACCGCGTGCGCGCGCCCGTTCCCGGGCCGCTCAGCCCGCGCGAGGTCGAGGTGCTCCAGCTGGTGGCGTCCGGGGCCACGAACCGGGAGGCGGCGGCCCGGCTGTTCCTCACCGAGGCGACCATCAAGTCGCACATGCTCAACATTTACGCCAAGCTCGGGGTGAACGACCGCGCCGCCGCCGTCACCGAGGCGTTCAACCGAGGGTTGCTCGTCCCGCGACCGCCCGAGCAACCCTGACGGCGGCCGATGCGCCTTTTAGTTTGTGGAACGAACGGAAAATTCAGCGCGGTTCCAAGAACACGGTGGGAACCTTGTTGTCCATCACGACCCGGGTGAGCAGGGCGGCGAGCGTGTCGCGCTCGGCCGGGATCAGGCCCGTCGTGAGCTCCTCGATGCGGCGGCAGGTCTCGACGTAGAACGCGTCGGCGAGCTTGGCGCCCCGTCGGGTGAGCGCCACGATGACCGCCCTGGAGTCATGCGGGTCGGGGTCGCGCTGGACCAGGCCGTTGCGCTCGGTGCGGTCCACCAGCCCTGTCAGGCTCGACTTGGCCAGGCCGAGTGTCGCGCCCAGCTCGCTCATGCCGTACGGCTGCGCCATCAGGACGCACAGGAGCTGGCCCTGCTGCTGGGTGAGGCCGTATTCGCGGGCGGAATCCACGTACACGGCATTCACCAGGAACGTGGACCGCACCAGTGCGGCGACCGCACCGAGCTGACCGTCGACACTGTTGCTCACCGGGCAAGAATAACAACTTCGTGGGACGAACATACCGCCTGCGCAGATCGTCCCGCCCGCGGGAGCCCTGCAGGCGGGCGATCGGCCATCCCCTACGAAAGTCGCAGGGGCCGTGTGACTTTCGCCGGGGACGGTTCACCGCCGCCGCGCGGCACGGTTGAGCGCATGAAGAAGACCGTGGCCGCGAGCGTTCTCGCGCTCTCCGCATCACTGACCACCCTGGGCGCGATCCCGGCCGAGGCCGCCGCGCCCGTTACCGCCCGGCCCGTTACCGCCCTGCCGGCGCCGACCGGCGACCATCCGGTCGGCAAGACCGACCTGCACCTGATCGATTCCAGCCGCCCCGACCCCTGGGTCACCGACCGGGACGTGCGCGAGCTGATGGTCTCGATCTGGTACCCGGCGCGCAAGGCGGCGGGCAGGCGCGCGCCGTACGTCACGCCGCAGGAATCCGAGCTGATCATCAGGAGCGAGCCGCGGCTCGAGGACGTGCCGGCGGACACGCTCGCCAAGACCGTGACGCACGCCCGCGCCGGCGCTCCCGCGCTGCGGCGGAAAGGCGGATGGCCTCTGGTGGTCCTGTCACCCGGCATGACGCTGCCCCGGGCGACCATGACCTCGCTGGCCGAGGAGTTCGCCAGCCGCGGCTACCTGGTGGCGGGGATCGAACACACCTACGAGTCGCTGGCCACCACCTTCCCTGACGGCAGGACCGTCACCTTCGAGGCGGGAAAGGCCGGTCAGACCCCTGAGACGGGCGAGAAGGTGGCCCGGGTGCGGGCCGCGGACACCGAGTTCGTCCTCAAGCGGCTGAAAGCGGACAAGCGCTGGAACCGGCTGATCGACGAGAGGAGGATCGCCATGGTGGGTCACTCGGTCGGCGGCCAGAGCGCGGCGCACCTTCTGCCGGTGTCCGGGCGGATCAAGGCCGCGGTCAATCTCGACGGCACCTACAACCCCAAAACGCTGGCCAAGCCGCTGGTCAAGCCCTTCATGATGATCGGCAATCCCCGGCACCAGCCGGAGTCCGGCGGCAAGGACGGCTCGTGGGAGCTGTTCTGGCCGCATGTGAAGGGTGACGGGAAACGCTGGCTGACCGTGACCGGCGCCGAACACATGAGCTTCGTCGACTATGCGGTGTTGCAGCCGCAGCTCGGGCTGCCCAGGACGCCGATCGACGGCAAGCGCGCCCTCACGATCACTCGTTCGTACGTCACCGCCTTCCTCGACACGCACCTCAAGGGCGAGCGCCGGCCTCTCCTGGACAAGCCGTCAGGAACGTTTCCCGAGGTGAGGTTCTGGTAGCCCGCGCGCGGGGCGCGTCCACCGGTCAGGCGAGACCGGCGGGGGAGGAGCCGCGCGGCCGGGTGGACCCGTGGCGCTCGACGAGCGACCGGCGGAAGGTTCTCGCTGACGGTGACGAACGTCTCGATGCTTTTGGGCCCCGCCCGGCACGATGAGCCGGGCGGGCCGGTGTTCACCAGTCGTGGACGGTGCCGTCCTTGAGCCGGTTGAACGGCAGGTACGCCGCCTGGTACGGGAAGCGCGCCGCGGCCTCCTCGTCGAGCTCCACACCGAGCCCCGGCAGCTCGCCGGGGTGCAGGTAGCCGTCGGCGAAGGTGAACGACTGCCGGAACACCTCGTTGGTGGCGGCGCCGTGCTGCATGTACTCCTGGATGCCGAAGTTGTGGATCGCGAGATCCAGGTGCAGGGCGGCGGCCATGCCGACCGGCGAGATGTCGGTCGGGCCGTGGATCCCGGACTTGATCTGGTACTGGGCGGCGTAGTCGAGCAGTTTCCGCATGGCCGTGATCCCGCCGGTGTGGGTGACGGCGGACCGGACGTAGTCGATGAGCTGTTCGCGGATCAGCGTCTGGTAGTCCCACACGGTGTTGAAGACCTCGCCGATGGCCAGCGGGGTGGTGGTGTGCCGGCGGACCAGGCGCAGCGCCTCCTGGTTCTCCGCCGGCGTGCAGTCCTCCAGCCAGAACAGGTCGTACGGTTCGAGGGCCTTGCCGAGCTTGGCGGCCTGGATGGGGGTCATCCGGTGATGGCCGTCGTGCAGCAGCGGCAGCTCGGGCCCGAACTCGCCGCGCACCGCCTCGAACACGCCGGGCAGGTGGCGCAGGTAGGCGCGGGTGTCCCAGTCCTCCTCCGCGGGGAGCGCGGTGCGCTGGGCCGGCTCGTAGTCGTAGCGCTTGCCGTCGATGCTCGGCTGGGCGGCCACGCCGTACACGGCGTTGATGCCCGGCACGGAGGTCTGCACCCGGATCGAGCGGTACCCCAGCTCCAGGTGCCGGCGGATCGAGTCGAACAGTTCGGGCAGGTCCCGGCCCGAGGCGTGCCCGTACGCCATGATCCCGTTCCTGGAGGCGCCGCCGAGCAGCTGGTAGAGGGGCATCCCGGCGGCCTTGGCCTTGATGTCCCAGAGCGCCACGTCGACGGCCGCGATGGCGGCCATGGTGACGGGCCCCCGCCGCCAGTACGCCGAGCGGTAGAGGAACTGCCAGGTGTCCTCGATGCGGTGCGGGTCGCGCCCGATCAGCAGGGGGACGACGTGGTCGGCCAGGTATGACGCGACCGACAGCTCCCGGCCGTTGAGGGTGCCGTCGCCCAGCCCGGTGATCCCGTCTTCCGTCGTGATCTTGAGGGTGACGAAGTTGCGGTCGGGGCTGGTGACGACGACGTCCGCAGCGGTGATCTTCACGTGGTGCCTTTCTCACGGGTGGTGCGAGCGGGGGACGGGCCGGCCGTGTACGCGCGGCGGCCCCCGCTGGTCATGCCGGGGCATGTCACCATTCCGCGTAGGAGCCGTCCCGGTGCCGCCAGACGGGGCTGCGCCAGGCGTGCCCCTTCTTGTCGGCGGCGCGGACCTGCGCATCGTCGATCTCGACGCCCAGGCCGGGCGCGGTGAGCCGCTCGACGTGCCCGTCCACGAAGGTCAACGGGGTCTTGTCGGCGCAGTAGTCGAGCACGTCGGCGCCGCGGTTGTAGTGGATGCCGAGGCTCTGTTCCTGGATCAGGTAGTTCGGCGTGGCGAAGCCGACCTGCAGGCAGGCCGCGAGTGCGATCGGGCCGAGCGGGCAGTGCGGCGCTAGTTGCACGTCGTACACGTCGGCGAGCGCGGCGATCTTGCGGACCTCGGTGATGCCTCCGGCGTGCGAGAGGTCCGGCTGGGCGACCGCGATGCCGGCCTGGAAGACGGGCAGGAACTCCTGCCGGCTGTAGAGCCGCTCTCCGGTCGACACCGGGACGGTGGTCGAGCGGACGAACTCGCCGATGAGGTGGGAGTTCTCCGGGACGACGGGCTCCTCCATGAACAGCGGCCGGTACGGCTCCAGCAGCGGCGCCAGCCGGCGGGCGTTGGCCAGGGTGAAACGCCCGTGCAGGTCGACGGCGACGTCGCGGTGGTCGCCGAGCACCTCGCGGGCGGCGGCCACCCGGGCGACCACGCCGTCCAGCTCGGCGACCGACGCGACCGGGCTCATCCTGCCGGAGGCGTTCATCTTCACCGCGGTGAGCCCGGCCTCCACCTGGGCGGCGATGTGGTCGCGCACCTCGCCGGGCTCGTCGCCGCCGACCCAGCCGTACACCCGGATGCGGTCCCTGACCGGGCCGCCGAGCAACTGGTGCACGGGGGCGCCGAAATGTTTGCCCGCGATGTCCCAGAGCGCCTGGTCAAGGCCCGCCACGGCGCTGGCCAGGATCGGGCCGCCCCGGTAGAACGAGCCCTTGGTCATCACCTGCCAGTGGTCCTCGATGCGCAGCGCGTCCCGGCCGATCAGCAGCTCGGCGAGCTGGTGCACGGCGACGCGGACGGTTTCGGACCGCCCCTCGCAGGTGGCCTCGCCCCAGCCGACGATCCCCGAGCCGGTCTCCACCCGGACGAAGAGCCAGCGGGGGGCGACCAGGAAGGTCTCGATGCGCGCGATGGTCGTCATGCCGGTCAGCCCTTCGTCGCGCCGGCCGTGAGGCCGGAGACCACGTACTTCTGCACGAACAGGGCGATCACCATGATCGGCAGGGTCACCACGGTGGTCGCGGCCATCAGGCCGCCCCAGTCGATGCTGGCGTAGCCGACGAAGTCGAAGATCGCCACGGGCAGGGTCTTGGTGCCGGCGTCGGAGAGCACGAGCGCGAACATGAAGTTGTTCCACGAGAAGATGAAGGACAGGATGCCGGCGGTGGCGACCCCCGGCATGGACAGCGGCAGCGTGATGCGCCGGAACGCGCCGATGTGGGTCAGCCCGTCGACCAGCGCCGCCTCCTCCAGCTCCGTCGGCAGGCTGTCGAAATAGCCCATCATGATGTAGACCACCAGCGGCAGCGAGACGAACATGTGGCTGATGATCAGCACCCCGAAGCCCCCGACCATCTTCAGGTTGGAGAAGACGTAGAACCAGGGCACCAGGAGCGAGACGCCGGGGATGACCCGGGCCATCAGCACCACCAGAGCGGACTTCTTCATGGCGAACCGGCTCATCGAGTACGCCGCCGGCAGGCCGAGGATCAGCGACGCCACGGTGGCGGCGAACGCCACCCAGAGGCTGTTGAGGATGAACTCGATGTAGTTCGCCTGCTGGAGCACCTTGGCGTAGTTGGCCACGGTGGGGGAGAAGACCAGCGCCTTGGCCGGATCGTAGATGTCGACGTTGGTCTTGAACGACGCGGCGACCATCCAGATCAGGGGCGCGATCAGCGTGAGCACCACGACGGTGAGCGCCACCACCCGGAACACCCGGTACGCGGGCCGTGGCTTCATCGCTGGGCCTCCTTGCGCCGGGCGGTCAGGGCCCACATGGCCCCGATGATGATCAGGAAGAAGAGGATGAGGACGGTGGAGGAGACGCCGTACTCGTTGTAGTCGAAGCTGAGGCCGTAGGCGTACACGTTGAGGGTCTCCACCTCGTGGAACGAACCGCCGCCTCGCCCCTTGGTGGCGTAGAGGATGTCGAAGGTCTTCAGCGCGTCGATGCCGCGCAGCAGGATCGCCACGGTCAGCGTGGGCGCCAGCAGCGGCAGGGTGACGTGCCGGAAACGTTGCCAGGTGCTGGCGCCGTCGATGCGCGCCGCCTCCTGCGGCTCCTCCGACAGCGATGTCAGCCCGGCCAGCAGGATCAGTGTCACCATCGGCGTCCACTGCCACACGTCGATGAAGATCGTGGTGGGCAGGGCCGTGTGCTGGCCGGCGAGCCACGGCTGCGGCCCGATGCCGAACCAGCCGAGCAACTGGTTGGCCAGGCCGATGTTCGGGTCGAAGATGAGCCGCCACATCATGCCGACCGCGACGGGGGTGGCGACGAGCGGCAGCAGGATGGCGACGCGTACCCACTTCTGGGCCTTGAACGGCCGCCAGAGCAGCAGGGCGATCGCCATTCCGAGAACCACCTCGAACAGCAGCGCGACGCCGGTGAACGCGGCCGTCCTGCCGACGGCGGGCCAGAACCGTTCGGTGTCGGAGAGCACGTCGAGGTAGTTCTGCAGGCCCACGAACTCGCTCTCCGCGCGGACGGACCCCTCGGCGTCGGTCAGGCTGAGGTAGCCGGTCCAGGCCAGGGGGAAGACGAGCAGCGCGGCGACGAAGGTCATCGCGGGCGCGGCGAAGAGCCATTTGCGGTGGTCGTTGACCCAGCGCACCCAGCCGGGCGTGCCGGGGGCGGCGGGGGTGCCGCGCGGCGCCTTGGTCGTGATCGTTGCCATGAGGTCTCCAGGGACGGGCGGGGTGCGCGGGCGACGGGCGCTCGCTCCCGCCGCCCGCGTGTGCCGCTTACTTGGCCTCGTCGTCCAGGAACTTCTGGAACGCGGCGTTGGCCGTGTCGGCGGACGCGGCGGCGTCCTTGCCGGTGATCGCGTCCACGATCGGCTGGCCGACGATCTCGCGGGCCTCGGCGACCTGGACGACCAGCGGCCGGTCATGGCCCACCCCGTCCTTGGTGCTGGCCGCGATGGCCTCCGCCAGGTCCTTCGGGAAGGTCGAGGTGCCTTCGGGGTCGTCCCAGACGGAGGTGCGGGCGCCTGGCACGCCGGACTTCTGCTGGGCGAGCGTCTGCTCCTTGCTGGTGGCCCACTCGATGAACTTCCAAGCGTTGTCCGTGTTCTCGGAGCTGTCGTTGACGCCCAGCGCCCACGACGGGATGTTGTACGGCCTGGAACCGCCGGGGCCGGCCGGGAACGGGGCGAAGCCCACCTGGTCCGAGATCTTGGACTTGGCCGGGTCGGTGGCGTTCTTGTAGAGCGAGTTCGCCTCGGTGTAGAAGGCGGCCTTGCCCTGGGTGAAGATGGCCATCGCCTCGGGCCAGCCCATGTCGGTGCTGACGTTCGCCGGGCCGGAGTCCTTGATCAGCCCACCGTAGTAGGCGTACGCCTGCTTGGCCGCCTCGCTGTTGACCGCGGCCTTGCCGCCGCCGTCGACGAAGTCGCCGCCGAAGCTGTAGAGGAAGCTGGAGAACTGGGTGACCGCCGTCGACTTGCCGGTGCGGGAGACGAAGCCGGCGACGTCCGGCTCGGCCGCCTTGATCTTGGCGGCCGCGGCCTTCAGCTCGTCGAGGGTCTTCGGCGGGGCGCTCAGACCGGCCTTGTCGAGCAGGTCCTTGCGGTAGTAGAGGACCTCCTGCTCGGTGATGATCGGGATCCCGACCGGCTTGCCCTCGTACGTGGTGGCCTCCACCGGGCCGGACTGGAAGTCGCCGAAGTCCCAGGTCTCGGATTTCACCTGGGCGGACAGGTCGGCGAGGTACTTGTTCTTGGCGAAGAGCTTGCCCTCCTGCAGCGGGCGGTACATCATCACGTCGATGTCGGCCGAGCCGGCGTTCAGCTTGACGTTGTACTGGTCGGAGAGCTGGTCCTCGCCGAGCTGGGTGACCTCGACCTTGAGCCCGGACTGCTTCTCGAACCCGGGCAGCGCCTTCTTGATGTTCTCGGTCCACACGTGGTTGGCCAGGGTGACCCGGATCGTCTTGGACGCGCCGGCGTCGTCGCCGCCACCGCCGCAGGCGGACAGGCTCATGGCCACGACCGCGGCCAGAGATGTACCGATTATCGATCGACGTCGTCGCACGTCATCGCGCCTTTCTGTCATGACCGCCGCCCCCCGGAACAGCGCCATGCACTCCTAGCATCCGCTTAATGCCGGGATGCTAGGACAAATAAGCTGATTTATTCAAGTGCTGACTTCTAACTGATATGCTTTATCCCGTGGATCAGTCTTCAGCCCCGGGGGGCGCACCCACCCAGCGCGCCCCTGCGGAGGCTGGGCTGCACGCACGCGTTCTGGACGATCTCGGCACCGCCGTCTGCAGCGGCGAGATGGCCGCCGGTTCCGTCCTGAGCATCGACGACCTGGTCGACCGCTGCCAGGTCTCCCGCTCGGTGATCCGCGAGGTGCTGCGGGTGCTCGCCTCCATGGGGCTCATCGAGTCCCGGCGCCGGGTCGGTGTCATGATCCAGCCGGCCAAGGCGTGGAAGGTCTTCGATCCGCGGGTGATCCGCTGGCGGCTCGCCTCAGACGCCCGGATGGCGCAGATGCGCTCGATCACCGAGCTGCGCACCGCGATCGAGCCGCACGCCGCCTGGCTGGCCGCCGAGCGGATCGGCGACGACGACGCGAGCGAGTTAGTGGGGGTCGCGGCCAAGTTGTGGGCCGCCGGCAAGGCCGGTGACGAGGCGCGCTTCCTCGTCCTGGACATCGACTTCCACCGGCGGGTGCTGGCCGCCTCGGGCAACGAGATGTTCGAGGAGCTGCAGCTGATCGTCGCCGAGGTGCTCGCCGGCCGTCACCACTATCACCTGATGCCCCACTACCCGGACGAGGAGGCGCTGCAGCTGCACACCGACGTGGCCCACGCGATCCAGCGGCGCGACGGCGAGCGGGCCAGGCAGGCCATGGTGAGGATCATGGAGCAGGGTTTCGCCGAGATGAGGTCGATGTGGGAGCGCACCGCCGAACCGGGCGGTGCGTGACCCGGGTCAGCCCGTCGCGGAGTCGCGCACGCGCCCGTGGGCGTCGTGCGGGAGGTCGGCGTAGTGCCACTGGTGATCGCGGGCCTGCCGGCACGCCGCCTCCAGGTCGCCGCCCTCGATCGCGGCCAGCAGCTCGGCGTGGTCGCGGACTATGTCGTGCAGATCGACCTCGGTCGCGACCATCGTGACCGACGTGCGCGCCTCGATCTGCAGGCCCTCCCAGGTGAGCTTGAGCAGCTCGTTGTGCGCGGCCTCGACGATGTGCCGGTGGAAGGACACGCTCGCCCGCGTCGCCGCCTCGCTGTCGCCGCGTTCGGCGGCGCCCCGCATCGCCTCCACGTCGGCTCGCAGCGACTCCAGCGGCACGGTCCCGGCCAGCAGGGCCAGCCGGGTGGCCGTCTCCTCCAGCGCGGCACGCACGACATAGCTCTCGCGCAGCGTCTCCTGGACGAAGGGGCGCACGAAGGTGCCCCGGCGCGGCTGGGTCTCCACCAGCCGCATGGCCTCCAGCTCGCGCAGCGCCTCGCGCACGGGTGCCTGGCTGGTGCCGTAGGTGGCCGCGAGCCGCGTCTCCACCAGCCGCTCACCGGGCCTGACCTGGCCGGAGACGATTCTGCCGACCAGTGAGTCGCGGATCTGCCGCGCCAGCGTGAGACGCGGCAGCTTGGAGGGCTCTTCGGTCACGGGAACGATCCTACCGATCATCGATCAAGATGATCTCTTGACGCATCAATGTCGATAATCAATTATCGATAATTAGACCACAAGGAGGCGCGCATGGCGATCCAGGCGGTGCACGTACCGGAGTCCCTCGATGGCGTGGTCGCCTGCTCGGCGCGGGGCGGTCAGGTCATGGGCGGAGGCACGGTCGTCATGCCCCTGGTCAACAGCGGGTCCGCGGCCGTGACCGAGCTGGTCAGCCTGCGCCGCGCGGGGCTCGGCGGCGTCGAGGTGAGCGACGGGGTGGCCACGATCGGGGCGGCGGCCACGCTTACCGCCGTCGGCGAGCATCCCGGCCTCGCCTTCCTGCGGCCGGCGCTGCGCACGATCGCCTCGCCGACCATCAGGAACCAGGCCACCGTGGGCGGCAACCTGTTCGTCGCGCAGCCGTACGGCGACCTGGCCGTCTGCCTGCTCGCCCTCGACGCGACCTGCGAGATCGCCGGCCCGGCCGGCCGGAGAGACGCACCGGTGGCCGACGTCCTGGCCGCCGGGATCGCCACGGGCGAGGTCGTCGTCGCCGTACGGGTCACGCTGCCGGAGCCGGGCGCCTGGCACTACCACAAGGCCATGCGCCGCCGCCTGAACTCGGCGGCCATCGTCACCGTCGCCTCCGTCACCTCGGCCGGTGTCTGCAGGATCGCGCTGGGCGGGCTCGCTCCGCGTCCCGTGCGCGCGGTTTCCGCGGAACGCCTGCTGAGCGGCCGGCCGCTGACACCGGAGAGCCTCGCCGAGGCGAGCGAGGCCGCCCGCGCCGACATCGACCCCTTCGACGACGCCTACGCCAGCGCGTGGTACCGGGCGCGAGTCCTGCCCGTGCACCTGCGCCGTGCCCTTCTCCCGTGAAGCGCCCGCACCAGAAGAGGTGGGATCGTGCCATCACAGATCGTCTCGCTCGTCGTCAACGGTGAGCGGCGGGAGTTCATCGCCGCGCCGGGGGCCACGCTGCTCGCCTGCCTGCGCGAATCGCTGGGGCTCATCGCGGCCAAGCGAGGCTGCGCGCAGGGCGCCTGCGGCACCTGCACGGTCCTCGTCGACGGCCGGCCCGAGGCCGCCTGCCTGGTCGCGGTCGAGACCGTCGCGGGCGGTTCCGTCCGCACGCTGGAGGGCGTCACCGCCGGAGGCGAGCTGGACGAGGTGCAGAGCGCCTTCATCGACTGCTTCGCCACCCAGTGCGGCTTCTGCACCTCCGGCATGATCATGGTCGCCGAGGCGCTGCTCGACCAGAACCCCGACCCGAGCGAGGACGACGTCATCGAGGCGATCTCGGGAAACGTCTGCCGGTGCACCGGCTACCGGCCCATCGTGATCGCCATCATGGAGGCGGCCAGGCGGCGCCGGGAACAGGCGGTGCTGCGATGACGTACCGGCTCGCCCCCATCGACACCGCCGCCTTCGCGGCCGAGCGGGACGGCGGCCACCTCGCCGTCATCGGCTCGGTGGTGCAGCGCTCCGACGCGCTCGGGCACGTCACGGGACGCACCGAGTTCTTCGAGGACGTGACCGCGCCGCGGCTCGCGCACCTCAAGATGCACCGCTCGGCCCGGCACCACGCGAGGATCGCCGACGTGGACGTGACCGGGGCGCTGGCCGTGCCCGGCGTGCTGCGCGTCCTCACCCACGCCGACGTCCCGAACAACGTCTACACCGTGCTCAAGCTGATCGGCGTCGAGCCGGACGACGAGCCCGTCCTCGCCATGGACAAGGTGCGCTACCTCGGCGAGCCCATCTGCGCCGTGGTCGCCGAGACCGAGGCGGCAGCGCTGGAGGGCGCGGCCAGGATCGAGGTTCGCTACGAGGACCTGACGCCCGTCTTCGACGTCGAGGAGGCGCTGAAGGAGGATGCGCCGCTGGTCAACGAGTACCAGGGGCAGAACCACTTCGTCTACGAGGGCCACCACTGCCGGCGGATCCGGTTCGGCGACGTGGAGGAGGCGTTCGGCCGTGCCGACCACGTCTTCGAGTGGCGCTACCAGTCGTCGCCGATCGAGCAGGCTCCCGTCGAGACCACCGGCTGCGTCGTCGTCCCGCAGGCCGACGGGCGGCTGCGCATCCACTCCGACACCCAGGCGTGCTTCTTCACCCTGGACAACACCGCGCTGATCCTGGGCGTGCCGTTCAACAGGCTGCGCATCGTGGGCGGAACGGTCGGCGGCGGGTTCGGCGGCAAGGTGGACGTGGTGGTCGAGCCGATCGCGTGCGTCGCCGCGATGGCGGTCGATCGCCCCGTCAAGTTCGTCTACGACCGGGCCGAGGAGATGCAGGTCTCCTCCCCGCGCGCGGCCGAGCGGATCTTCATCAAGGACGCCGTGATGGACGACGGCCGGATCATCGGCCGCAAGGTCACCCTGTACGTCGACGCCGGCGCGTACGCCCGCCACAGCCCGTACGGCACCACCAAGGCCGCCGCGCACCTGCCCGGCCCCTACGCGATCCCCAACGTGTGGGCCGACTGCCACTGCGTGTTCACCAACCGCACCCCGTCCAGCGCCATGCGCGGGTTCGGCGTGACCATCGCCGACTTCGCGCTGGAGTCGCAGATGGACCGGATCGCCCGCGCCCTTGGCATGGACCCGCTCCGGCTCCGGCTGATCAACGCCTACCGCGACGGCGACCTCAAGGCCCACCGCAAGATCGCCGAGGGCACGGCCCTGGTCGAGGTGATCCAGAAGGCGGCGGAGCTGGCCGGGCACGAGCTGCCGGAGGCCTACCGCAGGATGTCCTCCACGACCCGAGAGGGGCTGTAGCGATGGCGAAGCTGCGCGGCCGGGGGTACGCGTCGGTGAACTACCCCACCGGCATGAACCTGGGCGGCGACCCCTCGCAGGCGCTGATCCATGCCACGACCACCGGCACGTTCGTGGTCTCGCTCTCCTCGGTGGACCTGGGCCAGGGCATCAAGACGATCGCCGCCCAGTGCGCCGCGGAGACGCTCGGCCTGCCGATCGGGAACGTGCTCGTCGACACCGCCGACACCGACACCGGCCCCCACTGCATGGGCACCTTCGCCAGCCGCGGCAGCCACCGCGTCGGCAACGCCGTCATCATGGCCGCGGCCGAGGCGCGTGGCGTGCTGCTGGAGGTGGCCGCCGAGGAGCTGGAGACCGACGCCGCGGATCTGGAGACCGACGGCACCGGCTTCATCATGGTCAAGGGCGCGCAGGACAAGCGCATCCACGTCACCGACCTGGCGCTGGCCGCGCACTTCAAGCACGGGCGGACGATCTCCGGCCGCGGCGTCTACCTCAAGGAGCCGAGCGCGCCCGTGCCCGAGACGGGGGAGATGGACCCCGACTCCTGCCAGGCGCACGCGTGCACGGTCGCCGTCGTCGAGGTCGACGACGAGACCGGGGTGGTCGAGGTGCTGGAGCTGTTCAACGCGTACGAGGTGGGCAGGGCGCTCAACCCGGCCATGGCGACGCAGCAGGTGGAGGGCGGGGCGTGGATGGGCGTGTCGCACGCGCTGTTCGAGACCACCGAGCCGTACTACCCGGTCCGCGACCACGGTCCGCGCGACTTCGCCGGCTACCTGATGCCGGGCCCCGCCGACCTCCCGATCCAGCACAGCCTGCTCCTGGAGCGCCCGGCCGCGAACGGGCCGTACGGCGCCAAGGGGATCGGCGAGATGACGGCCAACGCCCCGATCCCGGCCATCGCCAACGCGATCTTCGACGCCTGCGGTGTGCGCCTGACGTCGATGCCGTTCACCCCGGAACGCGTCCTGCGAGGGCTGGACGCCTTGAGGATGGAGGAACCATGGTGAAGGTCATATCGCTGCTCAAGCGCGCCGAGGGCCTGTCCCACGAGGAGTACGCCAAGTGGGCGGTGGAGGAGCACGCCGAGTTCGCCAGGAAGTTGCCCGGCCTGCGCAAGTACACGGTCAACGTGAGCAACGGCGGCGACGCGGCGTACGACTCGGTGCACGAGTTGTACTTCGACGACGAGGACGCCCGCGCCGCGGCGTTCGGCTCCGAGCATGGTAAGGCGGCGGCGGCCGACGCGTCCGCGCACACCTCCTCGCGCGTCCACGTGCTGACCACCGAGCACGCACAGCTGTGACCCTCGGCCCCGGTGAGCTGGCCGCGGCGCTGGAGAGGGAGGGGTATTTCGCGGACGAAGGGCTGTCCACGGCCGTCCACCTGGCGCTGCGCCTGAGGCGGCCGCTGCTGCTGGAGGGCGAGCCGGGCGTCGGGAAGACCGAGGTGGCCTCGGTGCTGTCGCGGATCACCGGCCTGGAGCTGATCCGCCTGCAGTGCTTCGAGGGGCTGGACTCCGGCCAGGCCCTCTACGAGTGGGACCACCCCAAGCAGCTTCTGCACGTCCGGGTGGCCGAGAGCCGCGGCGAGGACGTCGGCGACCTGTACCGCGAGGAGTTCCTGCTGCGCCGTCCGCTGCTGCGCGCCGTGCAGGCCGAGCGGGGCGCGGTGCTGCTGATCGACGAGATCGACCGCGCCGACAGCGAGTTCGAGGCGTTTCTGCTGGAGTTTCTCGGCGACTACCAGATCACGATCCCGGAGCTGGGCACCGTGCGGGCGGGCACGCCGCCGATCGTGGTGCTGACCTCCAACCGTACGCGCGAGCTGCACGACGCGCTCAAACGGCGCTGCCTCTACCACTGGATCGCCTTCCCGGAGCCGGGACGCGAGCGGGCGATCCTCCGTGCGTCCGTGCCCGGGCTGGAGGAGCGGGCGGCCGACGGGCTCGTACGTGCGGTCCAGCGCGTACGGGGGCTGCCGCTGCTCAAGCGGCCCGGCATCGCCGAGTCGGTGGAGTGGGCCCGTGGCGCCATGGCGCTGGCGGAGGGCGGCGACCCGTGGCCGCTGGCCCTGCGCCGTGCCCTCGGCCTGCTGATCAAGGACGAGGAGGACACCCGGCTCCTCCTCGGCCACGCCGAGGACGTGTTCAGCGATGCCTGACGCCCGCTCGGGGGCCGATCCGGCCGGGCTCGCCGCGGACCACCTGTGGGGGTTCCTGGTCGCGCTGCGCGCGGCCGGGCTCCGCACCGCGCCGGCCAAACGGGCCGACCTGCTGCGGGCGGTCGCGGAATCCCCGCCGTCCGGCATGGCCGCGCTGTACTGGTCCGCCCGGATCACCCTGCTCCAGGACGTGGCCGACCTGCCCGCCTTCGACCGCGTCTTCGCCGCCTGGTTCCGGCACGGAGCCCCCGACGACCCGCCGATCCTGACGGACGACGGCGCACCGTCCCCCGGCGGTCACGGCGAGGACGACCCGCCGGCCCAGGAGGCGCGGCCGGGCGACGGGACCGAGGCCAGCACCACGAGCACCTTCGGCACGCGGGACTTCGGCCGGACCCGTGAGCGCGAGCGCACGCTCATGCGCGCCCTCGAAGCCGCCTGGCCCGCCGCGCTGCCCGCCACCGCGTCACGGCGCCGCCGCCCGGCCCGGTCGGGCGGCCGGCTGGACGTGCGGCACGCGTGGCGGCGCGCCCACCGTCACGACGGGGAGATCATCGAACTGCGCCACCTCGCCCGCCC